>JBAXVH010000162.1:0-3810 GCA_037129215.1 Bacteroidota bacterium
TTCATTTGACTGAAAAATTTGTCTTCTTTATATAGTTTAAGCTAAATTATTTCTTCTCGAACAACTGAGTTTGAGTAGAACCTTCCGTTCCTATTAATTTAATATAATAAGTACCAGCTCTTAAATTGCTAACACTGTATTCAAAATGATTTACACCAGCTACAACTGAAGCATGGTAATTAGCAACTGTTTTACCAGTAGCGTCTGTAATAACGATAGCAAGTTTATCTGCATTAACTGCACTTACTTTTAAGTTAAGATCAGCAGCAACTGGGTTAGGATAAATTCCTTCTAAATGGATATTTCCTGCTTCAGCAGATTTGATTACAACCACTACAGAATAAGTGAATTTACCATTCTTATCAATTTGTTTTAATCTGTAATAGCTAACTCTATCGTTTGTAGCATCATTAAAGTTATAAGTAGCATTACCAGAAACATAATTAGAATTTACAAAACCAATTTTTTCAAAGTTCTTACCATCAGTACTTTTTTGAATTTCAAAACCAGTATTATCTAACTCATTAGTAGTAATCCAGGTAAGTTTATTGATGTTCTCTGAACGGGCACCTTTGAAGCTAACATATTTTACAGGAAGAGTAGAAGCGATATTGATATCATCTAATCCGATTACATTACCATAATCACTTTGACCTTCGAAAGCAACCTGAATGGTCTGACCAGCATAAGCAGAAAGGTCTACAGTATTGTGTTCCCAGTCAATCTGAGAATCATAAGAACCGCTTAAATCTACACGCTGGTAACCTTGCACTCTATTCCAGGTTACACCATGGTCAGTAGATACATCTACAAAAATACTATCCATTGAAGTCTGGAATAAAGTATCGTGGGTAATCCAGAAGTCAATACCATAATTACCTGTAGGTACGGCAAGACACTCAGAATACAGAATACTGGTAAATCCAGTAGAGTTAGAACCAGAATAAGAATCAAATAAGTAATAATGTGTACCACCATGTGCATATATAGAATCTGCAGTACCTATAACCGTAGTCATATCAGTATTAGCATAAGAAGAAGCTCTCCAGCCCCATAATTGTCTTGCTCCTGTAAGTGCTTTAAGGTGTACAAAAGTTGAAGGTGCTTCTGCATCTTCCACTACAGGGAAAGCAGAAATAGTTCCTGCAGTATATAATGTACCTCTTAGAGTATCATTTGTAGCATCACCATCACCTGCGAAAGAAACAATTGCAGTAAAATTGTTTGCACCAGAAGTATTTAAATTAATACCAGAAAAAGTAACTGATTCAGTTCCTGCAACAGCAATAGTTCCTACGTTTGATTTACTTCCTGTATAGGTATTTGCACCTGCAACAGAAAGAGATACAGTTGCCTGACCAGCATTGATAGCAGTTGATTTACCTGAGTTTGAAATAGTTACCGTTACACTCTGATTGCTGTTATAGCAAGAAGAAGCAGGGAAACCATAACTTGTTAAAGATGCGTCAGCAGTAGGTACGTTTCTGAATTGAATAGCTTCTCTGTATATAGAAGCAGTTAATGAAGAGGTTGCAGTAGGCGTAGTTGCTCCATTATATCTACGGGTAGTAGTTAAAGTAAATGTTGCATCATTTGCATTACTAACAGAAGCATTCCACACATATCCAACAGGTGCTACACCATCTTTTCTTACCAGCATTACTTCTAAGTTTTTAGTACCAGAAGTTCTTACAAATGGAGTGGTTAAATCTACTCCTACCCAGCCTGTAGCAGACGGAGCAAATGTACCAGAGAATACAGACTTATATCCTGTAGTACTGTACGTACCGGTAGCTAAAGTAGTAGTAGCTGCAGCAACTTCTTTCATGTAGATTGTGTAACTACCAAAGCTTCCGCTTGTACCCATAGCATTCAAGCTGAAATCGATGTGGTTTATAGCAGTTGCTGTAGTTAAGAAATTGGTAGTTCCAATCTCACTTGCAAGGTAAATAGACTCACTTGCATGGTATGCAGCAGCACCGGAAACTATGTTTCCTGATGTACCAGGATTAACTACTATCTGAACAGTTTGCGCATTTAAGTTGTTTAGTAACAACACAATACTAAAAGTAAGAAATAAGTAAATTTTCTTCATCATGTATACATTTATTTAGGCGTGAAAATAGAAAAATAATTAAGATTACAAAATATTTTTGCTGAAAGGTGAAAAAGACAACAAAAAAATATTCGATTTTAAGAAATACCCGATTTCCAATACATTTGATGTTTGGAACGGTTTTGAACTACAAAATAACAATTGCTATATGGCTGTAAAAACAGACTTATTTGTCTCCCCCGACTACTTTAATGTAGATGAATTATTAACCGAAGAGCACCTGATGATACGGGATGCTGTACGTGAATATGTAAAAAAAGAAATCTCTCCTATCATAGAAGATTATGCACAGAGAGCAGAGTTTCCACAACAGATAGTAAAACAAATGGGCGACCTTGGTTGCTTTGGTCCTACAGTACCGGTAGAATACGGTGGTGGTGGATTAGACTATATTAGTTATGGTATTATGATGCAGGAGCTGGAGCGTGGCGATAGTGGCGTTCGTTCTACTGCGAGTGTACAAGGTAGCCTGGTAATGTTTCCTATCTATGCTTATGGTAGCGAAGCTCAAAGAAATAAATACCTGCCAAAGCTGGCTTCGGGCGAATGGCTGGGTTGCTTTGGTCTTACCGAACCCGATCATGGAAGTAACCCTTCGGGCATGGTAACTAATATTAAAGATGCTGGCGACCATTATATATTGAATGGTGCTAAAATGTGGATCAGCAATGCGCCTTTTGCACAGGTGGCCGTGGTTTGGGCTAAGAACGAACAGGACGAAATAGTGGGTATGATTCTGGAGCGTGGTATGGAAGGTTTTACTACCCCTACTACCCATGGCAAGTGGAGCCTTAGAGCAAGTGCTACCGGCGAGCTGGTATTTGACAATGTAAAAGTGCCTAAAGAAAATATTTTACCCAACGTAAAAGGATTAAAAGGACCATTGGGTTGTCTTACGAAAGCCAGATACGGTATAGCCTGGGGCGCTATTGGTGCCGCTATGGATTGTTACGATACTGCTTTACGTTATGCTAAAGAAAGAATCCAATTTGACAAACCAATCGCTGGAACGCAATTACAACAAAAGAAACTAGCCGAAATGATTACGGAAATCACAAAAGCACAATTACTTACTTGGAGATTAGGTGTTTTAAGAAATGAAGGTCGTGCTACAACAGCTCAAATTTCAATGGCAAAAAGAAATAATGTTGATATGGCAATTCACATTGCTCGTGAAGCAAGACAAATTCTTGGAGGAATGGGGATTACTGGTGAATATTCTATCATGCGTCACAGTATGAATTTGGAATCGGTAATTACCTACGAAGGAACTCATGATATCCACTTATTGATTACTGGTGCTGATATCACAGGAATTCCCGCATTCAAATAAAAAATTAAACAATAAATAAAATTGATATAAAAAGCTTCTCTAATACGAGAGGCTTTTTTACATTTACATAAAAATAACAAGATGACTATTCAAACCATCAATCAAAATATTCAGAGCTATAAAAATCAATTGGTTACTCATTCTTTATATGAAAATGTTAGATCAATTGACGATTTACATTGCTTTTTAGAAAATCACATCTATGCTGTTTGGGATTTTATGTCATTGCTAAAAGCATTACAAAATAATTTGACCTGCACTACGACTCCTTGGTTACCCATAGGAAATCCTGAAATTCGCTATTTAATCAATGAAATTGTAGTAGCTGAAGAAACAGATTTGGCGTTGGATGGTTCTAGAC
>JBAXVH010000163.1:0-3753 GCA_037129215.1 Bacteroidota bacterium
AAAATATGTTTTAATAGAGATTGTAAGCTACGTCAACATCCTTTTGAACATAAAATAGAATGGACTTTAGAAAATATCATTTCAAATAAGAAACATAATGATGGGAATGGGTAGGGGAGCTTGAGATATATAAAGGGATAGGAGATAGAATATAGGATACTGTAGAATAAATTACTATTGTGATACTCGAGTTTCTTGTGGATTACGGATTACCTGACCTATAGTTATTATATTAAAAAGAACGGTCGAACTATTAGTCGACCGTTCTTTTATTTTTAAATCAATACTAGTGTTATAACATTTCCATTATAGCATTGTACAATTCATCTTTTGTAATAGGTAAACCTGCTACTTTATTGAATCCTTTTGCATCAACCAGATATTGATCGCGGATGATTTTTATTAATTGGCCATTATTAATTTCTGGAATTAATACCTTATCAAAGTTCTTCAGTATTTCGCCTAAGTTTTTAGGGAATGGACGGATATAACGTAAGTGTGCGTGACTTACAGAATGACCTTCTTTTTGTAACTGGAGAACAGTTCCTTTAATAGAACCATAAGTAGAACCCCATCCAAGAACTAATACCTTTCCTTTTTCGGCACCACTATCTATAGTTTGTAAAGGAATATTATTAGCAATAAGATCAACTTTTGCCTGACGTATATTAGTCATTAGCTGATGGTTATCCGGATCATAACTAATTGCACCTGTTAAATCTTGTTTTTCTAATCCTCCTATTCTATGTTCCAAACCTTTAGTACCAGGAATAGCCCATGGACGAACTAAGTTACCGTCTCTTCTATAAGGCTGGTATTTAGCTTCATCTTCTGCTAATTCAGTTTTAAATTTAACCTCTATTGATGGCAAGTCCGCTTCTTTAGGGAAAAGCCATGGTTCAGCACCGTTTGCTATATATCCATCACTCAACAAGATAACCGGAGTCATGTGTTGTACTGCAATTCTGGCAGCTTCGAAAGCAACATCAAAACAATCACTTGGAGTAGAAGATGCGATAACTGGCATTGGGCATTCCCCATTTCTACCATAATAAGCCTGCATTAAATCGCTTTGCTCCGTTTTGGTTGGTAAACCAGTTGATGGTCCTCCACGTTGAATGTTTACTATTACTAAAGGAATTTCCAGTATTACTGCCAGTCCCATTGCTTCTGCTTTAAGCGCCATACCTGGTCCCGATGTAGTAGTTACACCTAACGAACCACCATAACTTGCACCTATTGCAGAAGTAATTGCGGCTATTTCATCTTCGGCCTGGAATGTTTTTACGCCAAAAGTTTTGTATTTACTTAATTCATGAAGAATATCTGTAGCAGGAGTAATAGGGTATGAACCTAAAAACAAAGGAAGATTACTTTTTACACTTGCAGCAATTAAACCATAAGCAAGTGACTGATTTCCCATTATGCTTCTATATACACCAGCAGGAAGTTTGGCTTTTTCTACTGTATATCTTGCACTGAAGGTCTCGGTAGTTTCTCCATAATTATAACCAGCTTGCAAAACTTTAATATTACTTTGTAAAATCACTGGTTTCTTAGAGAACTTATCGGTAAGGAAATTAATTGTATTATTAAGATCGCGATTATACATCCAATAAATAAAACCAAGAACAAACATATTCTTTGCTCTATCTCTTTCTTTAACTCCAAGTTCAGGAAAATCTTTTAAGGCTTCTCTTGTAAGTTTTGTAACATCAATTTTAATTACTTCAAAAGAATCTATACTACCATTCTCTAAAGGGTTTACACCATCAGCATATCCAGCAAGACGTAAGTTTTTAGCATCGAAACCTTCGAGGTTTACAATGATTTTACCATCTTTTTTCAAGGTTTTTAAGTTCACCTTTAAAGCAGCTGCATTCATTGCAACCAACACATCGCAATGATCGCCTGGGGTAAAAACTTTATTAGAAGAAAAGTGAACCTGAAATCCACTTACACCAGCAACGGTACCTAAAGGGGCACGGATTTCTGCAGGAAAATCGGGAAAAGTAGCTAAATCAATACCCAGAAGTGCAGTATTGTTTGTGAACTGTTGTCCAGTTAATTGCATACCATCACCACTATCACCTGCAAATTTTATTACTACATCTTGTAATAGCTCTTCTTTAACAAACATATCGTTTAATTTTTATAATGGGCGGCAAGGTAATGAAATACCAATAAATATTTACATGATAAATATCAGTCGTTGAAATTCTTTTCTAAAATATCATTCCGTAAACGTTTTCGTAACTTACTTTAATAATATCTTGTGAAGAAAATTTAAATAAATTAAGATTTTTTATAAATGACGTAATCTATTTTTCTGAATAATGTAGTTCCCTTTTAGAAAAGATAACACAAATATTGTTGTGCCTGCAATGCAGTGCCTTTGTAAAGTGGCACAAAAAATTTGGCACCAATTAGTTGTATATTTATATTTACACTTGCTAAACCAGCAATACCATGAATATTATTAAAAATTTCAGGGAACAATTAGGCTTGTCTCAACAGGATCTTGCTAATTATTTAAGTATTTCTAAAAGTCAGATATCAATGGTTGAATCTGGACTAAGGGAGTTGCCTACTCCTGCTTTAATTAAACTGGCTTATTTTGAACAAGCTTCTATTGCTATCAATGAAAATATACCGCAGGAAGGTAAATTGAATCTTGCAAAACATGTGGAGTTATGTACAAAAAAAATGATGCTACTGGAAAAGAAACTGACTATAATGAAGAATAATTATTTACAGGGACTTAAACTTTTGCAAGCTATAACAAAAAGCAAAGAATTGCTTACTAATACGAAAGATAGTAGGCAGGATAAACAATGGTTTTCAGTACAGGAAAAAGTAGCTTTAAAAAAAATAAATGAGAATAGTTTAACAATGCAAAAGCTACTGAACATTCAGATTAAAGTAATACAGTTTGAAATAAAGCTGGCTATGGATAATAAATAAAAATCCTCCTATTAGTTTCTATCTTATAATTAAACTAAGTTGTTTAGTTTGTTTTCATAAATTAAAATTGCATCTGATTGAAAAGGCAATTTATCTGTTTATTTGCAACATTAAATATTAGTTCTAAGTACATTAGGGTTAATAAAACGCACACATTTTTATAGTTAGGTTATGATAATAGAAGAAAGCAAAAGGTTATTTGAAAGGGCTCAATACGCAATTCCAGGTGGCGTAAATTCACCTGTAAGAGCATTTAAAAGTGTTGGCGGTACCCCTATTTTTATTAGTAAAGCAAAAGGTGCTTATTTATATGATGTTGATGGTAATAAATATATTGATTTCATAGCTTCCTGGGGTCCCATGATATTGGGACATGCTTATGATGAAGTAATTGAAGCAATTCAGGAGCAGGCAGTTTTTTCTACTTCTTATGGAGCACCTACAGAACTGGAAATAAAGATGGCTGAGCTGATAAAAAGTATGGTGCCTAATGTAGATTTAATAAGAATGGTGAGCAGTGGTACCGAAGCTTGTATGAGTGCTATACGTGTGGCTAGAGGTTATACAGGAAGAAATAAAATAATAAAATTTGAAGGATGTTATCATGGTCATGCAGATAGTTTTCTGGTAAAGGCTGGTAGCGGAATGGCTACCCTTAATATTCAAACAGTTCCTGGTGTTACAGGAGGTGTTGCAAATGATACACTAACCTGTGCTTATAATGATCTGGAAGCACTTACTCAATTAGTACATTTATACAAGGGGGAGATAGCTGCAATAATTATAGAG
>JBAXVH010000164.1:0-3750 GCA_037129215.1 Bacteroidota bacterium
ATAAAATTCAACTATTAAATTTGGGGTTCTGTAAAAGAAACTTATATGAAACAACTGCTTTATGTATCGGCATCATTACTGATGTTCGCTTTCAGTTATCAATCAACTGCTCAGACTACTTTGAAATTTAATTTCCCTAAAGGAAATGTAGTAAACTACAAATCGTTGAATACCATGAACCTTACTGTAAAGGGCAGCGGTATGAATAGCGATATGAGTTCATCGAGCAACTTTACTTTTAAATCGCTCGGCGACAGTGCAGGACTGACGAATGTGGAATATACAATACTCTATAATAAAATGAGTAGTACTGGTGCTGCATCCATCAATATAAACTCGGAGGAGGAAGTTGCTGATTCTACTACTCCACAAGGAGCTATTGCATTATTATACAAAGAGATGTGCAATACCCCATTTGTAATAGGAGTAAATCCTAAAGGTGAGGTAGTGCAGGATAAAGGCTTTAAAGAATGGATAAAGCTGCATAAAAAACAGATATCCAATATGAAAGAAGCTGCAGGCGAATCGGCTAAAAGCTCATTTGATCAGAATACCTTTAAGCAATCTTTCTCTACTTTATTTAATATATTGAGTGATAAACCAGTAAAAGTGGGTAGTAAATGGAAAAAGAAAAATACCATTTCTACCAGTGGTATCAACATGAATTTTGACAATACATATATAATAGATTCTTTGGATGAGCATGTTGCAGTTATTAAAATTGTATCGGATATATATGCTCATTCTGTAATGGAATCCATGCCAGATGTATCTATTAGTATTCTGGGAGAAGCTAAGGGTAAGATGTGGCTGGATGTGGCAACAGGAATGGTAATAAAGCAAATATCTGAAGCTCATATAGAATCTAAACCCGAAGTAAAAGCAGGCGCTGGTGCAGGTATGGGCAACGAAATGCCTGTTACCGTTATTGAAAGTAACAGTACCATTGAAGCTGCAAAATAGAGCATGTTTATAACTAATGCTGTTGGGTTGGATTTCTTTAAAATTGGGGTAAAAATGACTGTTTTAACAAAGAAAATAAGTAAAATGGGCTCTTTTATTGCTCCAACCACTACATTTGCCTTCTTTTTTTAAAAAGTAAAAAATAGTATAACGATGGCAACTACATCAGATATCACCCGTGGGATGATTTTAAAATTAGACGGTAGCCTTTACTCTGTAGTGGAGTTTGGTGAAAATAAAACCGCTCGTGCAGCCGCAAAAGTGTGGGCTAAATTAAAAGGTGTTGATAACAACAGAAGTATAGAAAAAACCTGGAATAGTGGTGAAACAGTTTTCCCTATCAGAGTGGAAAAGAAAACGTTTCAGTTCTTATATAGAGATGATACTGGTTTTAATTTGATGAACAATGAAACTTTTGAGCAAATTGTTTTGGGTGAAGAAATGGTTGATGCTCCTCAGTTTTTAAAGGATGGTGCTGAAATCTATGTATTTATTAATACAGAAACCGATTTACCAATTGGTGCTGAATTGCCAGAGAAAATTGTAGTAGAAGTTACTTACTGCGAACCAGGATTAAAAGGTGATACGGCTACAAGAGCTATGAAACAAGCTACAATTGATACGGGTACTACAGTAAACGTACCATTGTTTGTAGAAGTAGGTGAAAAAATAAGAATTAATACTAAGACTGGAGATTACTTAGAAAGAGTAAAAGACTAGTTTCAAAGTAAAAAAGCAGAAAGTGAAAAGTATAATACATTCACTTTCTGCTTTTCTGATATATTTGTACTACTATTTCCCCAATTACATAATGGGGACATTGTATTACGAAAACGATTTAGTTTATTTGCTGATTGCTATAGAAATAAAAAGTACATACACAAAACTTTCCTGTTATGGATTTAAAACAAATTCACGAGTTAATAAAGATTGTTAACAAGAGTAATATCGGAGAAATTAGTATCGAGGACAAAGATGGTAAAGTAACCATCAAACAGAAGGAAGAACCTGCTGTTACAATTGCTCCTCAACAAGCACAAGTATATAATGTTCCAGCTGCTCATGCATCTGCGCCTGCTCCTGTAGCGGCTGCAGCACCTGCTGCTTCGGCTGCGGCTCCTGCAGCACCTGCACCAAAAGCAGATAACCTTATTACTATCAAGAGCCCGATGATTGGTACATTCTACCGTCGTTCTTCTCCAGACAAACCAAACCTGGTTGAGTTAGGTGGAGATGTAGCTCCTGGAGATGTAGTTTGTATCATTGAAGCTATGAAACTTTTCAATGAAATTGAAAGTGAAGTAGGTGGTAAAATCGTAAAAGTACTGGTAGAAAATGCCAGTCCTGTAGAATACGATCAGCCATTGTTCTTAGTTGAACCAGCATAGATAGCAAATTTGACAATTTGATAATGAGATAATTTGATAATTGTGAAGAAAGAAAAGATAGAGAATAACCCATTATTAAAGTTGTCATTTGAATTTGCTCTGCTTATTGTAAGTTACTGTGAATTATTGGAATTAAACAAGAAAGACATAATTGCCCGTCAGCTATTAAGATCCGGAACCTCGATTGGTTCTAATAGTATGGAAGCGCAAAATGCTGAAAGTAAAGCTGATTTCATTCACAAGCTTAAAATAGCGGCCAAAGAGGCTGAAGAAACACAATACTGGTTGATGATTTGTTCTTTTTCGAATAGTTATCCAAATTGTGATTCTTTACTTTTAAAGTTAGAATCATTAAGCAAATTACTCAGCAGTATATTGTCGTCATTAAAGAAGTCAATTAAAATATAATATGGTTGGTAATATGACTATTTAAATTATCATATTAACCTATTATCACATTATCAAATTAAGAAAATGTTTAAAAAGATTTTAATAGCAAACCGTGGAGAAATAGCTTTACGTGTTATACGTACCTGTAGAGAAATGGGTATTAAAACCGTAGCTGTTTATTCTACCGCAGATAAAGATAGTTTGCACGTACGTTTTGCCGACGAGGCTGTTTGTATAGGTAAACCTGCCAGTAGCGAATCGTACTTATCTATTCCTAATATTATGGCTGCAGCAGAGATTACCAATGCTGATGCTATTCATCCGGGATATGGATTTCTGGCAGAGAATGCTAAGTTCTCTCAGATTTGTGCTGATCATGGTATTAAGTTTATCGGGCCAACACCCGAAATGATTAATGCTATGGGTGATAAGATTACCGCTAAAGAAACCATGATAAAAGCGGGTGTACCTACTATTCCGGGTAGTGAAGGATTATTACAGAGTCTGGAAGAAGCTATTGATTTAGCAAAGAATCTGGTAGGCTATCCTGTAATACTGAAAGCTACTGCCGGTGGTGGTGGTAAGGGTATGAGAGTGGTATGGGAAGAAAGTGAAATGGAGCGTGCCTACAACACTGCTAAAGCGGAAGCTGGAGCAGCATTTAAGAACGATGGCATTTACATGGAGAAATTTGTAGAAGAGCCTCGTCATATAGAGATTCAGGTTGCAGGCGATCAGTATGGTACTGTATGTCATTTAAGTGAAAGAGATTGCTCTATTCAAAGAAGACATCAGAAACTGGTAGAAGAATCTCCTTCTCCTTTTATGACCGAAGATTTAAGACAAAGAATGGGTGAAGCTGCTATTAAAGCTGCTTCTGCTATTAACTACGAAAGTGTTGGTACTATTGAATTCTTAGTGGATAAACACCGTAACTTCTACTTCATGGAAATGAATACCCGTATTCAGGTAGAACATTGCGTAACTGAAGAAGTAATTAGTTTCGATC
>JBAXVH010000165.1:0-3745 GCA_037129215.1 Bacteroidota bacterium
CTTTCATCCTGAAAAATAGTTTCATCAAGACGATGAATATCTCTGTTAATGTTGGAAATTAGTCTTTCTCTCGCATTTAATTTCTGCATTGCCAAACGATAAGCGGCCATCGCTTTAGGCTTATCTCCGTGAATAGTATTCAGACTTTGGCGCAAATCATCTATTTCTTTTTGTATCTGTTGCTTTTGTCTTTGCAGGTCTTCTTTGGAAGATTGCGGTTGCGCAAAAGCAAGGTTAGTACCCAACAGTAAGATAAAAGAAAATATGAAGTGCTTATAATTCATTCGGTTAATTGAAGACTATTAAGATATAAGAACGAGGAATCAGGTATAAAATTATCTTCTTTTATAGTTTTTCGGTAAGGTGAAGTTATACTTTAACGGTTCATTAAACGTAAAGTCCTTGTATTCAAGATTCACATCCAGCTTAGATTTTTCTGCAACAGACATCTTACGAACAGTAGCAAACTGGTAATTATTTACCGCCATAAAATCGGAATAAGTAATATCACAGGTTCTGTTTCTCATAGCATCCAGGTCATCCAGTTTACTGTGTAATACTTTGAAATCTGTATTATCCAAAGAAATAAGGTGTTTGAAAATATTTCCATTAATCAGTACCAAGAGTTGGTTAGGTAATGTTTTGTAGGATACTACATTGCTATCCAAGAAAATTGGATTGCCAATAATAAGATCCTGTAAAGTATAAAAATCGAAAGGAATCTGAATAGCTTCCTGCAAGTAGCTAACGGCTCTTTTTTCGATCCATTTATCGACTTTGTTTACCAGTATTACACTATCCTTAGTTACTTTAACCTGCATGCCCACAATACCCAGTAACCCTTTAATCTGAATAAGGATAATGCTATCTTTTCGGATGCTTACATAGGCCGTTACATGCTGACTAACTTCTTGTCCTTCATAGTCTACTTTTATCTTTCCGTTAAAAGTATTGAAGTCGATTTTCCTTTTGGCTACTTTGCTTAGAATATCTTTTACCAAAGCGGCAGAATCCACAGTGGGTACGTCTTTTATTTTTACGGATTGTACTGTATCTTTCCTTTCAATAGCAGCTTTTATTGTTTGTACTTTTTTTACAGGTCTGCAAGCGAATAGAACTATGCTTAGCAAGACTGTTATATATATCCCTTTACTCATAATTATTGTTTGCCAGTATGACCAAATCCACCTTCTCCTCTTTCGGTTGTATCAATAGTTGTAGTGTTTACCCAATCTACTTTTTCAACTGTTTGAATAACCATTTGTGCTATTCTATCGCCATGTAGTATAGTTTGATTCTCGGAAGATAAATTAATCAGGATTACTTTTATTTCTCCTCGGTAATCAGCATCAATTGTTCCTGGTGTATTTAAGCAGGTAATACCTTGTTTGATAGCCAGTCCGCTTCTTGGTCTAATCTGCGCTTCATATCCCAGTGGTAGTTCGAGGAATAAACCTGTAGGGATTAAAACTCTTTCTAAAGGTTTTAATGTTACTTCGTTTTCCAGATTGGCTCTTATGTCCATACCGGAGGAACCAACAGTAGCATATTCCGGCAAAGGATTGCCAGATTGATTGATTATTTTAACTGAAATTGCTTCTTTCACGGGGGCGAAAGTAAATAAATGGGGTTAATAAGTGGTTAAAAATCCTTAAAGGCAACTCCATTCAAAAAAAAGTTTTTTGTAATTTAATAAAGTTCCCTAATTTGCCGCAAAATAAATAATTATGAACAGACTAATTTTACCACTAATGATTTTGTCCGCTGTGATTGGCGGAAGTGCTAATGCACAAAGCAGCAGAGCTTTTGCTGTAACCAGTGATGTGAAGGGTTCGGTTAACTGGCTAAACGTCCAGGAAATTAATCTGAACAATGGTTCTACACTTAAACCTATTTACAATCCTTCAGCAACAAAGGGAGTAACTTTCGATGGAACTACTACTGCCCTTAGAGGAATTAATTCTAATAGTGTTGCTACAGAAAATGGTGTTGCAGCAGCAGCATACGACAAGAAAAATAACAGATTGTATTACACCCAGATGCACGGTACAGATCTTCGTTATTTTGACTTAAATTCCAGTGAAACCAAAGTAGTGATTAATAATGATGCTCAATTTTCTACTGGTGTTAAAGTAGATGAAAGCAATGTTATTACCCGTATGGCATTTGCGGCAGATGGTTTTGGATATGCATTGACTAACGATGGTAATCAATTGATCCGTTTTTCTACTGGTGCTCAACCAGAAATAGTAAAACTAGGTAGTCTTATAGATAGCAAAAAAAATAAAGACATTTCTGTACACGTACAATGCACTTCCTGGGGTGGCGATTTAGTTGGAGATATCTATGGTAATCTTTATTTGTTTACTATGAGAAATAATATCTTCAAAATTAATATCAACACCAGAGAAGCTGAGTTTGTAGGTACTATCAAAAATCTTCCTACTGATTTCACTACTAATGGTGCAGCTGCTGATGAAGATGGTAATGTAATTGTTGCGAGTGCTGTAAATAATGACAGCTATTATAAAGTAAACCTTTCTACTTTAAATGCAGTAGCACTTACCAATAAAGGAGAAATAGCACTTACCAGTACTGCTGATTTAGCTAGCGGAAATCTTATTTTCCAAAGCAAACCAACAACGGCTACTGCTCCAGTAACCACTACTACCAATGCTAACATTGAAATGTATCCTAACCCAGTTATCAATCGTACATTTAATGTACAGTTTGGTAAATTGCCTGTTGGGAACTATACTATTGAAATCAGTGATATTAATGGTCGTAAAGTAACCACTAAAACTATAGCGGTGAATGGTGTTCAGAATTCTAAAATGAATTTGCCATCCTCTATAAATACTGGTTTATACATGGTTAGAGTATTTAATACTTCAGGTGCTGTGGTTTATACCAACAAACTTGCTGTAGAATAACATAATTTTCTTTGATCAAACTAAGTCCCTGCTGTTGAATAAACAGTTGGGACTTTTTTTATTGGGTGATGTTGTCTATTATCCGATTTTTGTGGCATGCACGATATTGAACCGTATCCAAACTGGAGGCACATATATACAGCAGAGGAAGATAAACTTTCACCTTTTTATGGGAGAGAATATAGTGAGTTTGAATTTACTCAGACAGTATACAATTATTATATACATCCTCAGTGGGATGACTTTGGCAGTAAGACCTTATACCTGAAGATTATCTACGTAGATTATGAATTGAATTTTGCTGTCATAGAATTGATAGGAGAGTGGAACGATGCTATAGAAAACGATATCATGGAGCTAAAGCGGGAAGTGATAGACCGGTTATATGCAGTAGATATTTATAAGTTTATACTTATTACGGAAAATGTATTAAACTTTCATAGTGGGGATAAAGACTACTACGAAGAATGGTACGAAGAAGTGAATGATAAGAACGGATGGATTGTAAGTGTAAATATGCCCAAAGCTACTCAGTACGACTTTAAAAACAGAAAGCTTGATCGTATGATAGATTTAATAGAGTTGCCTCAATGGAGAGCTTATAAGCCTTATCACTTGTTTAAGAAGATAGAAGAGGACAGATTAGGTGGAGTAAAAATGCTGGAGTAACAGAGTTTAATAATAAATTCTAATTAATTTCAGTAATACTATAAATTTGTTTGAAATACGTATTTATAATGAAAGCATTTGTAATTACAGCGAATAATAAAAATGAAGAACTCTTTTTAAGTACTTTATTTTATAAACTGGGT
>JBAXVH010000166.1:0-3726 GCA_037129215.1 Bacteroidota bacterium
CCATTGGTTTGTCCAGTACATGTACCAGATCAGTTCTGTTTAAATACTCATAAGCTAAGCAACGGAATACGAAGTCAACCAATGAAGAAGCAGTCTTGATATTTGGATGATCTACCATACCAGCTGGTTCGAACTTGGTAAATACAAATTTCTCTACAAACTCTTCTAAAGGAACACCATACTGTAAGCCTACTGAAACTGCAATAGCGAAACAGTTGATTAGACTACGAAGGGTAGAACCTTCTTTTGCAAGATCTATAAAGATTTCTCCCAATGTACCATCGGTATATTCACCGGTACGTAAGAATAATACCTGTCCGTTGATCTTTGCTTTTTGTGTAAAGCCTCTACGTTTTGCAGGTAAAGATTTACGCTCTACTATTCGGGATAATTCTCTCTTTAATTTAGTATCTGTAGAAGCATTCATTCTCTTAGTCATTTCTTCCAATAGATCTTCTACAGAAAGTTTACCAAGGTCTACAATGTTTGGAACCGCTTCTTGTGCAGTTTCTTCCATTGACTCTTCTGCAACTACATCATCTGTCTTCTTTTTCTTATCGCTCTTGTTGCTTAAAGGCTGAGATAGTTTAGAACCATCACGATATAAAGCACAAGCTTTAAGACCTAACTGCCAGCTTAATAAATAGCTATCAGCAATTTCTTCGATAGATGCTTCGTTTGGAAGATTGATAGTTTTAGAAATAGCACCACTTAAGAATGGTTGACAAGCACCCATCATTTTAATGTGGCCATGAGCATGGATATAACGTTGACCAATATTACCACACTTGTTAGCACAATCGAATACTGGTAAGTGTGCATCTTTTAAATGAGGAGCACCTTCTACAGTCATTGTACCACAGATATATAAGTTAGCAGCATCTATTTCTTCTTCCGTATATCCTAAAGCTTCCAATAGGTTAAAGCTCCAGCTGCTGAAGTCTTCTTCTTTAAATCCAAGACGGGTAAGACATTCGTCGCCCAGTGTGAATCTATTAAAGATAAATCCTATTTCAAAAGCACTCTTAGCAGCACCATTTAATTTCTCAATTTCAGCAGGGGTAAATCCTTTTGATAATAAAGAAGCATTGTTGATAACAGGCGCATTTTCGAAACTTGCAGCACCTACCGCATATCTTTCAATATCCAAGATTTGAGAATCGGTGTAACCTAAAGATTTTAATGCATTAGGAACAGCCTGATTGATGATTTTAAAGTAACCACCGCCACTTAGTTTCTTGAATTTAACCAAAGCAAAATCAGGTTCAACACCGGTAGTATCGCAATCCATTACTAATCCAATAGTTCCTGTTGGCGCTATTACAGTAGTCTGAGCATTACGGTAACCATATTTCTCTCCCATTTGTACTGCATCATCCCATGCTTTAGTAGCAGGTTTCAACAAGTAGTCAGGACAGTATTTTGCTTTAATACCTTGTGGTTTCAAGCTCAATCCATCGTATGCACCTTCTGCATCGTAAGCAGCAGCACGGTGATTGCGCATTACACGCAACATATCTTCTTTATTCTCTTCGTAACGATCAAATGTTCCTAAGAACGAAGCCATTTCGGCAGAAGTCTTGTAAGCAACACCCGTCATGATGGCAGAAACAGAAGCTGCAATACCTCTTGCTTCTTCGCTATCATAAGGAATACCACTTAACATTAATACAGTACCAAGGTTAGCAAAACCTAAACCTAAAGTTCTATAATCATAAGATAACTGAGCAACTTCTGGTGAAGGGAATTGCGCCATCAATACGCTTATTTCCAATACTACAGTCCATAAACGACTGATATATTCTAAACCTTCTACATCAATCTTATTTGTAGACTCATCAAAGAATTTACGTAAGTTGATCGAAGCAAGGTTACAAGCAGTATTGTCCAGGAACATATACTCGCTACAAGGGTTACTTGCATTGATTCTACCACCCTTAGGACAAGTATGCCACTCATTAATAGTAGTATCATATTGTGTTCCAGGATCAGCACAACGCCATGCAGCATAAGAAATTTTGTTCCATACTTCCTGAGCAGGAATACGTTTCATTACTCGGCCATCGGTTCTTGCTTTCAGTTCCCAGTCTTCGTTCTTCGCTAATTTCTCGAAGAACTCGTTTGGAATACGAACAGAGTTATTAGAATTCTGACCACTAACAGTAGCATAAGCTTCTCCTTCGTAATCGGAAGCGTAACCTGCATTGATCAACGCAGCTACTTTATCTTCTTCTTTTACTTTCCAGTCAATGAAATCGATTGCTTCAGGATGATCTAAATCCAGACAAACCATTTTAGCAGCTCTTCTGGTAGTACCACCACTTTTGATAGCACCTGCAGAACGGTCACCAATTTTAAGGAAGCTCATTAAACCACTGGAGGTACCGCCACCGCTTAATTTTTCACCAGCACCACGAATACCAGAGAAGTTGGTACCTACACCACTACCATATTTAAATATTCTGGCCTCACGCACCCAAAGGTCCATAATACCACCTTCGTTTACTAAGTCATCGCTTACACTTAATATAAAGCAAGCATGCGGTTGAGGGCGCTCGTAAGCGTTTTTAGATTTCTTTAGTTTGCTATCAGCAGGGTCTACAAAAAAGTGACCTTGAGGTTTACCAGTAATACCATAGCTTTCATGTAAGCCGGTATTGAACCATTGTGGTGAATTAGGAACACAAGCTTGGTTTACTATACTATATACTAATTCATCATAGAATACCTGAGAATCATTAGCAGTAGCAAAGTAACCATGGCGTTCGCCCCATACTCTCCAGCAATTAGCCATACGATGAGCAACCTGCTTGATAGAAGTTTCTCTTCCTTTACTGCCATCTGCCTGAGGAACTCCTGCTTTACGGAAATATTTTTGTGCTAATATATCAGTAGCTATCTGAGACCATTGTTTGGGAACTTCCACATTAGTCATCTCGAACACAATCTCCCCATTAGGGTTCTTGATTACACTAGTACGATAGTCGTACTCGAATAAATCGAATGGACTTACCCCTTCTTTAGTAAAGCGGCGGGTAAACTGTAAGGACTTTCCTTGTTTGTTTTGTGGCATAGCTACTTAATATTTTTGACTTAAAATTAGTTTTGACTCGGTTAAAGTAATTCTTTAAGCGGGCAACGAAAATATTTTTGATAAGTTAACTTTCCTCGCAGAAATATCAACAGATTGTGGATAAGGAATGTGGATTATTTCGCAGTGCAATACTGCATTGATTTTCATGCAATGTCCACAATTTGAGATTGATTTGTGAATAAATAAAAGAGTTTATGTGGTTAATACAACAATATGGACTTTCCGCGAAAAGGATGATAAAAGTCAGTAAAAAACAAAGGAGCGACAAGAAAAATTCTTGTCGCTCCTTATCAAAACATGCCCTTAAAATCAATAAAGTATATCGTGAAAAAATTAAATAATGGCAACTCTATTTAATTCATTTACAAACTTTAGCTTTCAAGTCGCATATTAAAAAATCAGAGCATTTAGACTTTAGTGTGTTTCGAATAGAATGCGGGTTAGTATAAACTGTATTAAGTATTGTACAACCTGTGCGAAGGCTTGAATAACCTATATAAGGTCTTGAAAAGGTTAAAAGAAGAACCGTAAACACTATACGAAGTATCGTATACCTTTATTAAACCCATAAATCTGATTAACCCACATTGCAGGTCATTTTCTTCAATTTGTTAAATATGAGGGGATAAGTG
>JBAXVH010000167.1:0-3698 GCA_037129215.1 Bacteroidota bacterium
CATCTGTATGTACAAATAACTCTAATGAGTCTCCAAAAGTCTTCAGAAATATCTCTTTAATAGCATCTACCTGATCGTGCGCCTCATGAACATTTAAATACCATGCAACTGTAAGATGACAGTCTATGTGTAACTGACTACCATACTTTATAATTCTGAAATTATGTAAATCAATCCAGTTCTCCGTTCTTTCACTATTTAATAAAGCAACAAATTTATTTAACAAGTCAGTATCTGCTTCATCCATAATACCCGCAAGTGAACCCCTTATTATTTTATACCCATTATAAAAAATAAATAAGCTCATAGCGAATGCTATTACCTTATCCAGCCAAAGTATATTGGTAAATACCATTAGCACTAATCCAGCTATAATTGCAATAGTTGAATAAGTATCAATCAGCAGATGTTTACCACTCGCTTTTAAAGCAGGGGAATTATTTTTCTTCCCAATCTTAATACAAATGGAACCTGCAAATGCATTAATAAGACCAGTTGCACCAACCATCCATAAACCTTTATCAAGACTATGTAATACTTCGTGATGTAAAATATTAGATACAGTTTCGAACACTACAAATATACCTGCAGCAAATATGAGTGCCCCTTCAGCAGCAGCCGAAATAAACTCTGCTTTACCATGCCCATATGGATGCTCCGCATCTTTGGGCATAGACGCTACATTTAACGAATATAAACCTATAAAACCTGCAATAACGTTTACAATACCCTCCAAAGCATCGCTCAATATTGCTAAAGAGTGAGTAGCATAATATGCATATATTTTAACGAGGAAGAGTACTACACTTAGTATGGTGATAATAAACTGAAGTCGTAGATTTTGTTTAGATTTTTGCAAGCTATTAAATTTCAGCAAAGGTATAAGAAATAAAAAAAGCCGCTTCAATTTTTATATTGAAACGGCTTGCAAATCAATAAAATAAATTACTGATTACGCTTTTATTTATCCTTATCTCTTTTGTTTTCTTGTAGGGAATCCGTTACCAGATTTAATTTTCATTGAAGTACCTTCAGAAGCTCCAAAGTGAGTCATAGCGCAACGGAAACCAATTGTGCTGCTGCTTTGATCTTCTTCTAAGAATCTTCTTGTACCAGGACTTAACCAGTATGATCTATCGTTCCAGCTACCACCTTTAATAACTCTTGATTTATCAGAGATTAAAGTAGTTAAACCGTAACCATAACTTGCAGTACTTAAGCTATCACCATCCATGTAGTTTAAAGCATAAGCATGTTGGTAGTTTCTACGTTTCTTAAGAGCAGAATCAGATTCTAACACCATTCTTAATCTACCTAAGCTATCTCTAAGATTTCCTTGTCCTTTGCTTTTGTCAACAACCTGAAACTTGTTACCTCTATATGGGTTAAAATCATCAGTTTCTAAGTTAGATAAAGGTCTGTAAACATCACCTACCCACTCACTTACGTTACCAGCCATATTATATAGACCGTAACCGTTTGGAGCATACATGGTAATTTCAGCAGGAATAGCAGCGTTATCATTCAAACCACCAGCAACTCCCATATTATCTCCATTTCCTCTTTTAAAGTTTGCTAAGAAAGCACCTTGATAAGAAGCATGAGTAGTAGCACGTAAGTTATCGTATCCTTCATTTTTCCAAGGGAACATTTGTTTATCAGCCAACAACTCTTCTCCACGTTTTGCACTGTTTCCTTTTGCTTGAGGGTTTTGAGCTATAGTACCATAAGCAGCATATTCCCACTCAGCTTCTGTAGGAAGACGATAATCTCCAAAAAGAATACCATCATCAAATTTTACATTTCTTCTTGGTCTGCCTTGAGCATCTTTAAGAGGATTGCTTTTTGAAGTAGCAACTTTACCTGGTTGAGGACTGTACTCACCATATAAATAACTCTTGGTATTAAAGTTTTCCTGACCACCACCGTTGAACTCGGTTTTAACGTTGTTCTTATTGATGTATCCTTTGTCAATTAATTCTTTTTCATTTACTCGGTCAGTTCTCCAAACACAAAAATCATGTGCTTGTCTCCAAGTAACTCCTACTACTGGATAATAGTTATATGATGGGTGACGGAAGTAATATTCTACGTAAGGTTCGTTGTAAGCAAGCTCACTTCTCCATACCAACGTATCAGGCTTAGCACCTTCTACCACTTTTTCGTATTGTTGAGGATCGTTGAATACATTCTCTACCCAGTTAAGGTACTCACGATAATGTACGTTTGCAACTTCTGTTCTATCAATAAAGAAAGAGTTTACAGTTACTCTCTTAGGAATGTTATTCCAGTCGGACATGATATCTTCCTGAGTTTGTCCCATTGTAAAAGTACCACCCTGAACAAATACCAATCCTGGTGCAGTCTTAATATCTTTTGGTTTTACAACATTAAACCCACCTTGAGTTTTGTCGTTGTAATTCCATCCAGTTACAGATGACTTAGAGCTAGAGGAAGATGATCCTCCTTTACTACAAGAAGTAATTAGACCAGCAGCTGCAATAAAGCAAAGTGCACTAGTAAAACCTTTTAGAAATTGCATATCAATTTTCTTTATACATTAAATAATGAAAGACAAAAGCAAATTTGCGTTTATCTGAAATATTCGGTTACGAAAATAGGTCTATTATTTGTTAGCGAAAACCTAATTTGAAATAATCAAAAGAATTCCTTTCAAAACTAATCCTGATTAAGCATTTTTTCGGCATTTTCTGCCATCTGTAAAGCTTCAATAAATTCTTCAATTTCGCCATTTATTACCGCATCAAGATTGTAGGAAGTAAGTCCAATTCTGTGATCCGTTACACGACCCTGAGGCCAGTTGTACGTTCTTATTTTTGCGCTTCTATCGCCCGTACTTACTAGTGTTTTACGGGTTCTGGCTATTTCATCCTCTTGTTTTCTTACTTGCTCTTCATACAGTTTGGTACGCAACATGGTCATCGCTTTTTCCCTGTTTCCAAGTTGACTTCTCTCGGTCTGACACATCACTACTACTCCTGTTGGAACGTGTGTTAAAAAGACTTTTGTTTCTACTTTGTTAACATTTTGTCCGCCGGCTCCTCCACTCCTTGCAGTTTCCATTTTTACATCACTTTCCTTCAATTCAAAATCCACTTCCTCAGCTTCAGGTATTACTGCTACTGTGGCTGCCGATGTATGCACCCTTCCCTGAGTTTCTGTATTTGGAACTCGTTGTACTCGGTGAACTCCACTTTCAAACTTCATGGTGCCATATACATCTTCCCCTATTACTTCCAGTATTACTTCTTTATACCCCCCTACTGTTCCTTCACTTTCACTTACCAAAGCTACTTTCCAGCCTTTTTTATTGCAATACTTCAAGTACATGCCTAATAAATCGCCAGCAAACAAACTTGCTTCATCACCACCGGTTCCAGCTCTGATTTCCAGAATAGCATTCTTATCGTCCTGAGGGTCTTTGGGTATAAGCAACTTAGTAAGTAGTTTCTCCAGCTCATCTTTCTTAGCTTCCAGAACTGGTAACTCCATCTTGGCCAGTTCCTTCATATCATCATCCTGTCCGTTGAAACATTCTTTCAGAAAATTAAAATCTTCCAATACTTTCCTTAGTTCATGAAAAGGCTGTACCACCTTCTCCAGAGAGCGGTACTCTTTACTTAATCTACCAAACTCTTTTTGATTATTTATTATCTCCGGATTGGTAAGTGATACCC
>JBAXVH010000168.1:0-3673 GCA_037129215.1 Bacteroidota bacterium
GCATTGGATTATTGCGGTAAGGCGTTTCGATAAACAGCTGTGTACAATTGTTTTTAGCTGAATAGGCTTCCAGTTCTTTAATGGCTTTTCTGCGTTCCAGATTATCGATAGGGAGGTATCCATTGAACTGAAACTTTTGTCCGTTCATACCACTTGCCATCAAGGCGAGCAATATAGAGTTGGGACCTACCAATGGTTTTACGGTAGCATTTATCTGTTGGGCAGCCTCGATTAATATCTGACCAGGATCGGCAATACCCGGACAACCACTTTCGCTTAGGATACCGATGTTCTTACCTTGTTTTAACCGATCGGTAAACTGTTTCTTAATGCCTTCTTCTGCCTTATGAATAGCAAACCATTCCTGATCGTCGATAACGGTTTCTTTTCTGATCTTTTTTATAAAGCGTCGGGCAGTACGTTCGTTTTCGACAAAGAAAACGGAGCAGTCTGCAATAGCGTTGGAGATATAGGCAGGAATAGTTTCTACTGCATCATCATATAAAAAAACGGGGATAAGAATAACCTGTCCTAATGCTGCCATTATGAAAATATTTCTGGTTCTTTAATTGTTGTTGTATCGGAATTTATTGCTACTATACTTAGTGTGGCGGCTATTACAGAATAGGCAGGTGCCAGTACCCAACCTACAAAAGGGAGTAAGTGCATGATATAAAATACCATACCATTGCCCAAAGCAAGTCCTTTGTGACGGCCTATGAAGAAGATACTTTCTGCAGCATTTTTATGGTTCCTTTTCATACTGTAATCGACCATAGAAAAACCATAGTAATAACATTCTATCAGTAAGGCCAGCAGGGGCGTACACCAGCCCAGTAAAGGCACCAGACAGAAAAAGATAATGGCGATAACATATACGGTTTGCCATACCGAGTTGCGGGCAGCAATCCAGATGCCCCTGAAAATATCTTCGAGCAATAGTTTAAAGCTAAAAGGTAAATCTTCGTTGTTTAGTATAGCGGCTGTCTTTTCGCTTAAGTAAGCAAATATGGGCGAGCCGATAATGAGGAAAAAGAACTTGAAAAGGGAGTAATACAACTGCATGATAATTACCCAGAGAATTAAGCTACTCATGGTGGTAATAAAACCTAATAAACCAACTTCTTCTTTTTTAATCCAGTTGTTTAAACCGGTCTTCTGATTGAGCCATTCGAAGAAATTGTTGGAGGTATGTGCAAAGAAGTACATGCTGGTCATGAACATTAATGCATATAGAATACCGGGCAATAAAATCCACTTCCATAGGCGGTGTTGCTTTATGAGGTCGTGTGCTCTGCCGTAAGCCTGTATTGATATGATAATTTCCTTTAGCATGTATATCTTCTGTTGTCGGGCGCAAAAGTATTCTATTTAGGGGTTTAAAGTGTTTAAGGAGTTTAAAAGGTTCAATAAGTTAGAGGTTCAAACTACTTTTAATTAAGTTCTACTTTATATATTTGAAATAATATTGAGACTAAACTTTTGCTTAATGAAACGATTACTGCTATTGGTTACTACCCTGATACTTGCTGGTTCTTTGTTTGCACAACCCAATGATGACAACTGGAGAGATGGTAGTGCTAAACAACTGAAGGGTAAAGTATTTACCGTTTGTTGCTTTGTATCTGCCGGAAAACATTCCTGGAAAAAAGACGATAAAGAAGTTGCTCTTTATAAACTAAGAGAGGCTTATAAATGGTTGCAGTTTCAGGCGGAAAGTAATGGCGTAAAAGTGAACTTTTATGATACCGCCACCAGCGATGATGCCGATATTAAAGTAGACAAAATATATCAGTGGAAAGGCGAAGGAAAGGATACGGGTAACCTTGGTTTGAAAGTGCTGCAAGCTGCGGGACATACCGACTTGATGGCTTATTATGATTCACTTATAAAGTACACACATTGTGATAATATTCAGGTAATACTATTTACGAAAATGGCTGGCAGGAGTTATGCCTGTCCATATAAAAAAGGGATGGTAAAGCAAAAGAAATTCTTAGAATGTGTAACTGTTTACGAGACAGATTATCAAGGAACTGAGATGAGAGTAGCTACTATTGCTCATGAGTTTTTGCATCTTTATGGTGCATGGGATTTATATCAGTCACATAGTCAGCAGCCGAATGTAGAGAAGAAATCGAAATCTATTTTAGGTCGTAGTATTATGCTGGAAACCTATGCTGGTCTGGAGGGTAAAATAGTTGATGAAGTAACAGCATGGTTAATAGGATGGTTTCCTACTTATTATCCCTTCTACGAAAACTTCAGACCGAAGGACAGGTATTGAGGATGATCTCTTTAAATAAAATAAGGGAGCTAGGAGTTAGGAGTGAGGAGATAGAATAATACAAATACAATTTTGTTTGTGCAAAGTAGTGTTCAATAATTATTAGTACATATTTTCTATTTCCTGCTCAAATTTTTGGAGTACTACCTTTCTTTTAAGACTGAGTTTAGGGGTCATTTCGCCTCCATCTATACTCCACTCGGTGGGTAGCAATACAAACTTCTTTATTTGCTCTACATTGTTGAATCCAGTATTTATTTCCTGCACAATACGGTTATACTTTTCTATTACTGCAGGATGATTGACTATTTCAACATCTGTATTAATAGTTATATTTTTATGGAGTAACCATCCTTTTAATATTGGAAATGCAGGAACAATAAGAGCCGTTACAAACTTTCTATTATCCCCTATTACCATTATCTGTTCTATAAAAGAATGCTCTTTAAACTTGTTTTCTATAGGCTGAGGTGCTATATATTTTCCGCCACTGGTCTTAAATAATTCCTTTTTTCTATCGGTAATTTTGAGATACTTATTATCTATCCATTCGCCAATATCTCCGGTATGTAACCAGCCATCCTTAATAGTTTCTGCAGTCCACTCGGGATGTTTATAGTAGCCTGCCATAACGGTGGTACCACTTACACATATCTCGCCGTCATCAGCCAGCTTTACCGTAATTCCATTAATGGGTTCTCCTACCGTACCCAGCTTATTATGCTCTTTGGCTCTTCGGTTTACCGATATTACAGGGCTATTTTCGGTAGGGCCATAACCTTCATACACCGGTATGCCTGCAGCATTGAATATTCTTAGTAAGTTAACCGGACAGGCAGCTCCACCTGTAACAATAAACTCAATGTTTCCGCCTAGTGCAGCCTTCCATTTACTGAATATTATCTTTCTTGCCAACCATAGTTGAAGCGTATATAATATGTTTTTGTTGTTTACGTCGTAGCGTTTTCCAAGGTTCAAAGCCCAGAAGAACAAAGCTCTTTTTATGCCACTTAGTTCATCTGCCTTGGTCATTATTTTTTCGTACACTTTTTCCAGTAAACGAGGAACGGTGGTAAACCCATTAGGTTTTATTTCTCTTAAATTATCACCAATGGTCTCCATTGTTTCGGCATTGTAAATACTTACACCGCTATACATAAATATATAGCTTACCAGCCGTTCGAATACATGGTTGAGTGGCAGAAAGCTCAGTACTTTATTGTGTGGAGCATCTTCGAAAGGAAAACTCTCTTTACTGTATAATACACAACTACAAATATTCTTGTGCGAAAGCATTACTCCCTTAGGATAACCCGTAGTTCCTGAGGTATAAATGATAGTAGCAATATGGCTTTCAGGAATAGTAGCTTTAAATTGATTTACCTG
>JBAXVH010000169.1:0-3665 GCA_037129215.1 Bacteroidota bacterium
GTGCCATAAAGTACCGGATTTGAAATGCCTGAATACATTTCATTAAGATAGTCGTAATCGGCATAGGCGAAGATGGTACCATGGTTCTGTTTTAGATAATCGAAGAGTTCGCCCTTTCCTTTTCGTACCCCTTCGATACCGCCAAAACCTTCGAGGTGCGCCTTGCCACAGTTGGTAATAATACCATGTGTAGGGAGGGCATAGGTACAGTATCCTGCAATCTCCTGCTGATGATTTGCTCCCATTTCTATAATAGCCATCTGAGCATCTTTTTTAATGTGCAGAATGGTTAATGGAATACCAATATGATTGTTCAGATTTCCCTCGGTACAATACGTAATATACTCTGCCGACAACACAGCATTCACGAGTTCTTTAGTAGTAGTTTTACCATTACTACCTGTGATAGCAATAAAAGGAATATCGAACTGTTGACGATGATGTTTTGCCAGTAACTGTAAGGTAGTGAGTACATCGTCCACCTTGATTAAACGATTGTTATTGAGATCAACATCTTCATCTACAATAGCATAAGCAGCGCCAAGTTCCAAAGCCTTTAAGGCGAAGGTGTTACCATTAAACTTCTCTCCTTTCAAGGCAAAGAATATGCAACCTTCCTCGAGCTTACGGGTATCGGTAACTACAATAGGATGCTGCTGATATATGCTGTAAATGGCTTGTATGTTCATATGTTGTAAGTGTTAAGTTGTAAGTAATAAGTATTAAGTTGTAAGTAATAAGTTTTAAGTATTAGGTATAACTACAAAACAAAAATACATTTATTGATTGCAAATTAATCCGCTTTCAATAAATGTATTTGTATAATTTTTTAATACAAGGAGATAGGAGATAGAAGTGAGGAGACAGGAGAATACAAATTACACTACACTCAACCTTTCCTTTGTATTATTTTTTAATTTTTACTTTTACCTTTTTACTTTCTATGCTACTTTAAGTAAGTTCATTTTGCTCTTATCAAACATCCTTTCAGCATAGTCGAGGTCTACATTAAACTCTTTGGTATCGGTACCCGGAAGCTCGAACATTGCATCGGTTAAGATGCTCTCGCAGATGCTTCTTAGTCCTCTTGCACCCAGCTTATATTCCATAGCTTTGGTTACCATAAAGTCCAGCACTTCATCTTCTACCGTAAGCTTAATACCTTCTATTTCGAATAGCTTGGTATACTGCTTCATCAGTGAATTTTTAGGATAGGTAAGAATGCTTCTCAGCGTTTCTACATCCAAAGGATTCAGATAAGTAATGATTGGTAAACGACCCAGCAATTCCGGAATCAAACCGAAAGATTTTATATCCTGTGCATTGATAAACTTCAACAAGTTTTCGCGCAGCATATCCTGGTGTTCTTTATTTACATTGAACCCAATAGCATTAGTATTTATTCTGCGGGCAATAATCTTATCAACACCATCGAAAGCACCACCACAGATAAAAAGAATATTCTTGGTATCTACCTTGATCATCTTTTGCTCGGGATGTTTTCTACCGCCCTGAGGGGGAACTAATACTTCGGTACCTTCCAGCATTTTCAATAAACCCTGTTGTACGCCTTCGCCACTTACATCGCGGGTGATAGAAGGATTATCGCCTTTGCGGGCAATCTTATCTATCTCATCCACATATACTATACCGCGCTCAGCAGCTGCCACATCATAGTCGCAATTCTGCAATAAACGGGTAAGCATACTTTCTACATCTTCGCCCACATAACCTGCTTCGGTAAACACAGTTGCATCTACAATAGCAAAAGGAACATTCAAAAGTTTAGCAATGGTTTTTGCCAGTAAAGTTTTACCCGTACCAGTTTCTCCCACCATGATAATATTGCTTTTTTCTATTTCAATATCATCATCCTTCTGCTTTTGATTAATACGTTTGAAGTGATTATAAACCGCTACACATAAAATCTTCTTTGCTTCATCCTGACCGATAATATATTCGTCCAGAAACTTCTTAATTTCCATTGGTTTACGAACGGATAATTTGAAGCTGGAAGCTGCTTTAATCTTACCAGGAAGATGACTCAGTTCCTGAGAAACAATCTCCTGTGCATGCTCTACACAATTCTCGCATATATGGCCTTCCTGACCGGCAATAAGGATAGAAACCTCGTTGCGTGGTCTTCCACAAAATGAACAATGTACCTGCTGCGTCTGCTTTGCCATATTATTTTTATTTAATAACCTAAATAGATTCTACTATATGATCTACTATACCATAAGCGATTGCTTCGTTAGCATCCATCCAGTAGTCTCTATCGAAATCTGCCATTATCTGTTCTACTGTTTTGCCACAGTTTTCTGCTAAGATTCTTGCACCAATTTCCTTGGTCTTTTTAATCTGATTAGCATGAATTTCTATGTCAATAGAATTTGCCTGAAAATATCCACCAAGGCTTGGCTGATGTATCATTACTTCGCCATGCGGATAGATATATCTTTTACCTTTTGTACCTACGCTCAACAGGATAGAACCCATGCTTGCTGCAAGGCCCATACAGATAGTAGATACTGGAGAGGTAAGTAACTTAATAGTATCGTAAATAACCATACCACTGGTAACTACACCCCCTGGACTATTGATATACAATTTAATTTCTTCGCCAGGTTTGTCGGCTTCCAGTAAAAGCAATTTAGTAACAATATCTTTAGCGCTCTTATCGTCCACCCCACCCCATAGATAGATAGCTCTTTTTTCGAAGAACATCTTTTCCATTTTCTTCATCATCCCTGCGCCTACCTGTTCTGCTTGTTTTTCTTCTTTTGGCTCGTCTTCTTCATCTTCCATGATAAAAGGAGCAATATATTTTGACTCGATCATATGTATAAGTTGTATGATTAAAAATTAATCTTTCTTAGCTTTTCTTGGATTGATTAGTAATACTTCATCTACCAGACCATACGCTTTAGCTTCGTCGGCCTTCATCCAGAAATCACGTTTACAATCTGCAGCAACAGTATCAATATCTTTTCCGGTATGGAAAGAGATTACTTCGTACAGTTCTTCTTTCAGCTTCTTAATTTCTCTTGCAGTGATTTCAATATCGGATGCTTGTCCACCAATAGCACCACTTGGCTGATGCAGCATTACTCTGCTATGTTTCAGCGCAGTACGTTTTCCCTGCACACCTGCACACAATAGTACAGCACCCATACTTGCCGCCATGCCAGTACAGATAGTACTTACATCGGGACTGATGAACTGCATGGTATCGTAAATGCCAAGACCGGCATATACACTACCACCCGGACTATTAATATACATCTGTATATCTCTTGTACGGTCGGTACTTTCTAAAAATAATAATTGTGCGGTAACAATATTGGCCACATAATCGTTCACCTGTTCGCCCATGAAGATGATTCTATCCATCATTAAACGACTGAAAACATCCATACTTGCTACGTTCATTGGCCTTTCTTCGATGATGTAAGGCGTAAGATTGGTAGGATCGAAATGGTTGCTATAATTATGCAATGTAGCACTGCTGATGCGCTGATGCTTGATGGCATATTGTTCAAATTCCTTCTTTATATTCATTGTAAATATTTTGTATAAGCGTGTTCCGTTTTCTCAAATATCATGCAAATAAACGTAATAAGACAAAATGACTGACGAACTATTCTATTATTATGACAATAAAT
>JBAXVH010000017.1:0-13159 GCA_037129215.1 Bacteroidota bacterium
ATACTGGAAACTCATCTTTCACTATCGAATCTATTAATGATACCCAGACAAAAGTTACCTGGGATTTTAAATGTCCCACTAAATTTCCTATGAGTTTATTCAAAGGAATGTTTCAAAAAATGTTAGGTAAAGACATCACCAAAAGCCTCGAGAATTTAAAAAATAATCTGGAGAAATAAGTTTATTATTACACGGTTAAGTAATATTAAATCATCAGAATTCATGAGAATTATAGTACTTTTTATAACCGTAATATCCTGCTTTTGCTGGAGTGTAGTTCTTGCTCAAAGTTTACCCAATATATCCACTCCAAAAGAAGAGCTCAGCCAGTATCAAAAACTCCATAGTACGTATCTTATAAAGAATACTAAGTACTACAATCTTATTGGAAACGTTCAGACTGTCAACGAAATAATAGTTAGGAAATCATCCCTCAATAAGCCTGCTGCCATTAAAAATATTCGCTACGAATTTCTTCCAGATAAACAGCTGATATTGTATAAAGAATTTAAGGATAGCAATACCTGGATAAATTCAGACTGCATTACAGAACGCTACTATTTTGATACTTTAAATAGCCGGTTATCTCAAATTGATTATTATAATGGAGGCATTGGTTATTCTAATAAAGTAATCAAACGCTTTGATCAGGATGGATTTCAATATCAGGAAAATTACGAATGTTATAATTGTGGGTATGACAGTAATGAAGAAATAAATAAGTTTAATTATACACTTAGTTATCAATGGACGAATCAAAGAGATTCAGTTTTTTTGAAGTATAAATACCGTACTCCAAATTCTATATATGATAGATTTCAGGATCACATGCTTTCTTTTGTAAATGAATTAAAAAGAGGAAAGAAAAATGAAGGTAAGCCCAATCCAATATTTCAGTCTATTTCAAACTATTCTGATCAAATTACGAAAGATGAAAAAGGCAATATTGTCAAATGGTTATTCTTTGATAATATGATTAAAAATTCTTTCAATGTAGATAATTTATATGAGTATAAATATGATGAAAAGGACAACCTTATTCAACTCACACATTCATCATTAATTCATGGAGGCGATCATTTTAAGAAAGATGGTTTCGTTCCAAAAGAAAAATATTTAATAAGCTATCCCGCGTATGATAAAGTTGGCAACTGGACTATCATGAAAGTATTAGAAGCAGCGAGCGGGAAGAGCTTTGTTTTCCATAGGAATATAAAGTATTATTAATGATTGGTGTCTCACCAACTCTCTGTATTTATTAGCACATTATTAATTAATATCCACTTAAATTATCGATAAGCAGAAGATTTACAATAAATCTTCTGCTTATTTTGCTTTATACATTATAACAGTCATATGAAACATAAAATCTCCCTTTTAGTATTAATATCTTTCCTTTTTATTGTTCAGCGTAAATTGTCCGCTCAGGATTTATATACTCCCGATACGACTATCAGCCTGCCAGGAGCTGGTGGTTACGATTATTTATATATCGATAAGCAGAATAATAAACTATATGTATCGCATGGAACTGCTGTGAATGTGGTGGATCTTGCTACCCAAAAACTGGTAGGTAGTATCAATGATATGAAGAGGGTACACGGTATTGCAATTGTAAATAAATTGAACCGGGGTTTTATTAGCGATGGCAATGCAAATGCAGTGGTTGTTTTCGATATTACTACCTTAAAAACGATTCAGAATATTCCATTGACAGGGAAAAATCCCGATGCAATTATGTATGATCTTTTTTCCAATAAAGTTTTCGCTTTCAATGGCGGCAGCAACAATGTTTCTGTTATAGATGTAGATGCTATGAAAGAAATTACCACTATTGCATTAGGTGGAGGTCCAGAGTTCGCAGTAGCTGATGGTGCAGGAAAAATATATAATAATATAGAAGATAAAAATTCCTTGAAAGTGATTGATAGCAAGGCTTTAAAGGTAATCAATACATTTCCGTTAGCGCCTTGTGGTGGCCCTACAGGTATCGCTTTAGATTCTGCTAATCAAAGATTATTTACAGTTTGCAGAGAGAACAAAGGAATGAGTGTGGTAGATGCCGCCAGTGGTAAAGTTATTACCACAGTTCCTATAGGTTCCGGCGTAGATGCGGTAGCGTTCGACCCAGCTACAAAATATATTTTCTGTTCCAATGGCGATGGTACTACAACTATTATCAAACAGGAATCTGCTGATAAATATGCTGTTGTGCAAACTTTAAAAACGCTTGTTAAAGCACGTACATTAGCATTGGATACAGAGACCCACAAAATATATTTAAGTGTAAACGATCCTAATATAAAATCGTTTAAAGTACTGGTATATAAGTTAGCAGTTCAATAGTTTTCAGGCTCTAACTTTAGTTTTAATTTTGTTGCAGTTATTTGACTATCTCTTAATTTAATCTTCTCAGACTTTTAATTAATGAAGTTAGTTCTGTCTTGAGCGAATTATAAGAAATCAATGAAATGTATGGTTCAATGCATGAAATCCATAGAGTTGTGTGTGAAATTCTTAGAGTTATGTCTGAAATTGATAGAGTTGTAAAAATACGCCCTATATTTTTTAATATATCCTCTGTACTATGTTTGAAATGCATAGAGTTGTGTGTGAAATCCTCTATTATATTAATGAAATCGATAGAAAAGTCTTTGAAATTAATATTGCAGTTGAATACTTGGGTAGAGTTGTTGAATATCTGTTTACTTACATTTGAATTAAGTTTATTTTAATATAGTTATGCACCGTAGAAAACCGCTGTAAGGTTTGGTACGAACCAAACATTAACATTTGAAAGATGTATAATACCATAATCGGTGCATAAGTATAAGGAGAGCCCATGAATAAGTATAGTGACATTTGGGCTGTGATTGAATGGGCCTAAAAGCTATATTGAAAATATAATGACTCGTTTGGTTGCTTTTTTTAAAGTAAACAATTTAAATGAGTTATTATGAAAGCAAGAGACATTGCCCGCATGGAAGCTGGCACAAGAACATTTTCCTTTAACATTGATGCAGAAAATTCCGTAAAGCTGGCTACTATAGAAGATTATCCTGCAGTTGCCTTGGGAATAAGCGATACGCTTAAGGAAATTAAATCTGCACACTCAGCACAATCTAAAGACATTTCTGGGATTGCACCAACTAAACAAGAGCTGAGAGTAGAGATGGGTGAGACAATCCTTATTTTTTCACAGCGAGGTATGGTAAGTGCCACGCTGGCAGGTAACAAAGAACTGAGTGAGGAGATAGACCATTCTTTGTTATACTACACTAAGGGGAAAGGTAGTTTGAGTGAGAGTAGGGCTACAGCTACTGTGGATTTGATAGAATTGAAACTATTAAAACTTGCTTCTATAACAGCAGCTAATGTGGTAACGATGAGAGCTGCTATTGCCGCATTTGTAGCAAAGAAAGATGAACCTACCATTGAAAAACAAGCTAAAAAAGTAGATGGTACTGACCAGGTGGCTCCTTTGCTGGATAAACTGGATAGGTATATTACTCTTGAAGGAAATCTTATTCATTCTTACTTTCCAAAAAGTAAACTATCTGAAGGGTTTGATCTTACCAGTAAATTGATAATACTTGGGGGCAGACATAACCCGATAGATATGTATATTGAAGATGCTTTGAGTGGGAAATTTATTTCAGGCATAAAAGTGAGTAAAGTAAAGAATTTGAAGTTGTTTAACTTTAGTGATGATGATGGGCTTGCTCATTTTGATACCTGTACCTGTGGTAAACAAAAGTTTCTTGTAGAAGCAGTTGGATATGTAGCTCAGACTGTTACTTTAATAGTGGTAAGGGGTAGCGGTGCGGAAGTGATTGTGAAGATGGTTACAAAGTAAAACAGGCAAGGAGGCAATAGCGAATACAATGCACAAATAAATTTACATGATATGGGCATTTGGAGTAAACTGTAGTATTTTATAAACTTACAACATGGTGAAAATGTGCATTAGGGGGGTAGGAAGCACGAATCAGGTGAATACAAACGGTTTATAATACACTACAGTATCACATCATCACATTCTCAAATTATCGCATTAGCAAATTTTTATTCACAAAAACTAAAAAAATTAGCATCGTAATAGTTCTCCTTATATATTTACACCCTAATTAACGCTATAATACTAAAAATATGAGCAATAATAACAATGCTGAAAAGCTTAAAGCACTGAAACTTACTATCGATAAAATAGACAAGGATTATGGTAAGGGAAGTGTGATGATGATGAACGAAAAGTCCACAGAACCTATGGAAGTTATTTCTACTGGTTCTATCGGCCTCGATACCGCACTGGGTGTTGGCGGTATACCTAAAGGAAGAATTGTAGAAGTATACGGACCAGAAAGTAGTGGTAAAACCACCATTGCTATTCATATTATAGCAGAAGCCCAGAAAAAAGGTGGTCTTTGTGCCATTATCGATGCCGAGCATGCCTTCGATAGCAACTATGCCAAGAAACTGGGAGTAGATGTAGATAGTTTATTAATCTCTCAGCCAGACTATGGAGAACAAGCACTGGAAATTGCCGACAGACTGATTCTTTCCGGCGCTTTGGATGTAGTTGTGATAGATTCAGTAGCTGCATTGGTACCTAAAAGTGAGCTGGAAGGCGAAATGGGCGACAGCAAAATGGGTCTTCAGGCTCGTTTAATGAGTCAGGCTTTACGTAAACTAACCGCTACAATCAATAAGACTAATACGATTTGTATTTTCATCAATCAGTTGAGAGAAAAGATCGGCGTAATGTTTGGTAATCCAGAAACCACAACCGGTGGTAATGCATTGAAGTTCTATGCTTCAGTTCGTTTGGATATCCGTCGTGCTGCACAGATAAAGGATGGCGATGAAGCTGTTGGTAACCGTGTAAAAGTGAAAGTAGTTAAGAATAAAGTGGCTCCACCATTCCGTTTTGCCGAGTTCGATATCATCTTCGGAGAAGGTATCAGCAAAGTAGGAGAGATAATAGATATGGGTGTAGAACTGGGCATTTTACAAAAAAGCGGAAGCTGGTTCAGTTACGATGCACAAAAGCTTGGACAGGGTAGAGATGGTGTAAAACAACTGATGCACGACAACCCAGAATTAGCTAACGAAGTTGAAGCTAAAATAAGAGCAAAACTGGCCGAACTTCATGCTGTGTAAGTAATTGGGAGACAGGAGTGAGAAGACGGGAGACAGGAGAATACAATAGGAAAGGGGAGGCGAAGAAAAGGGTAGAGAAATAAGTGTTTTTTTGGTTGGTTTTATACCTTCTTTTTAAAGATGATAAGTAGTAAAAATATAGAGCCGTTGACAGTAATTGTCAGCGGCTTTTTTAATGGTAAAATGTTCCGTAATTAGTGTGTAAAAAAGGGTATAATCAGGGTAAAATTTCATTGTTTTTTATAAGAGAATATCGGTAGTTATTAATAGCAAAATGTCTTATTAATAGTCAGTTTGTTAACTGTTATGGCACTGGGTTTTGCCTCTTTTATAAACAAAAAGAGTTTCGCAAAAAAGTTTCTCAATTTTTTGTATTTTGCCATTCATTAAAAAATAAGGCTTAAAAAAGCCTCAAATGGCATCGTTTGCACAAAAAAAACTCTTAAATAAGGCCTTATAATTACCCCATTTTAGTAGCTTGTTATAATTTGCATATTATTTAGGTTAATTTTGAGCAGCTATTACTGTTGTCGATTGAAAAAAAGGAGCTTGGTATGAAAAATATATTACTTTCAATAATGAACGATTTATCTAACTCGTTTAAATTAATAAAAGGAATTCTGTTGTCAGAAAAGACTTCACAGGAAGTTGTTGCAATTCCGGTACAATCCTCACTAAAACATCCACAAATTATGAATAAGGATAATAAGGCTGTTGTTAACACATTTAGTTACCACACCAAAACATTATTTTTTGTGTTTGCCGCATTAATCATGTCGGTAAGCTCCTTAAAAGCACAGATTATTAATGAAGGGTTCGAAGAGGCAATATGGACAAACTTTGGAACAGGTCCTGGTGCAAGTACTTATGGTTCAGTTGTTCAGGCTAATGTTCCTGCTAACAGTATCATGTCTTACCTTACATTGGGTGGTGCATCAAATTTTACTACAGCTGTAAATACCTGTAACAACTCAGGTACCTGGTTTTTTTCAAAAGCAACCAGTCAGTCATCTACTAAATTCGGACAAGGAGCTCACTCAATTTCTCATTCAGTTAAAATAAGTGGTGGTGGATACATCATTACTCCTGTTACACCTGCTGCTGTTGTTAATATTACTTTCTGGGCTGCAAATACTTCAGGTTCCATTGTAGCAGGTCTTGCAACAGACCCTGCTGCTGCTGCTCCAGGCTACAATACTAGTACAACTAACGCTCCTGGCGCTTATACTTATGCAACTTCCTCCTATCCTTCTGGTCCTGCTACTATGCAGTCTTTTAGTTTTGGTGGTACGTTTTCTGGTCCATGCCGATTTGGTATTTTCAATCCGGGTGGAACAATTTATGTAGATGATATAATGGTCTATGCTCCTACTGGTAATCCTCCTACAGTTACTACTAATTCCGTTTCACCGGCTATTACCAATGCGCAGGTAAATGCTACCGTTACATTGGGGGCTACTCCTGCTTTACCTTTACTGGCAAGTGGTATTATCTGGAGTACAACGCCTCTTACAGGAACAGTTGCAGATACTTTGAAACCTAAAACGAGAGACATTCCTGCTGCAACAGGTTCTTTTACTGATCTTGCAGGTCCTCTTACTGCTAATACAACTTATTATGCTGAGGCCTATATTATTGGCCTGGATGGAAGCCTTTATTTTGGTGCTGCTTTACAATTTACAACACTCAATATTTCTGCACCTACAGTAGCCACCAGTACTCCATCTTCTGTATTGTCCTATTCCGCAGTAGTGGGTGGTTCTGTCCCTGATAGCGGTGGTTGTGTAATAATTAAAAAAGGTGTTTGCTATGGTTTAAGTGCTAACCCAACTGTGGCAGGTTCTAAAACAATTGATGGTATTTATGGAACGCCTTATACCAGTTCTCTTAGTCCTCTATCACCAAATCAAACGTATCACTACAGAGCATATGCTTACAATAGTTGCTTCCCTAATGTAGTAAGTTATGGTGGCGATTCTACCTTTACTACCGGACCAGCAGTGCCGTCCCTGATTACTATTCCAGGTTCTATAAATTTTGGAACCAAGTACATTAATAGTAATCCTATTGCTTTAAGTTACATTTTAAAAGGATTTAATCTTACACCAAATGGTACTATTACAGTATCTGCACCTGCAGGATATACCGTTTCTACTAATAGTGCAGGACCTTTTACACAACAAACAATTACGTTTGGTTACGCTGGAAATTCTTTTAGTAAACCAATTTATGTACAGTTAGCTACTGGTAAATTTGGTGTATTCTCAGGCAGCATTACGCATTCCGGTGGAGGTGCAGTAGCGCCTTATGTGGATGCTGAATTTGTTACAGGAACTATTGTTCAGTCACCTACTGTACTTAGTAATATGGGTACTGATTTCTGGACTGGTTTTGGTTGTGAAGAAAATATGAGAACAGCTACCACACAGTTCGATACTGCAACTACAAGTGCAAAAGGAGCACACTTCTCATTATATATAGCAACGGATAGTCAGGCTGCTACAGTTTTGGTAGAAATGCCAGGATTACCGGGAGCGGTTTCATTCCCAAGAATTATTAATATCCCTAAATATTCAGTTACAGAAGTAGGTGGTTTTCCTATAGGAGATGGAACCAATACTAATGCAAGTGGAGCGCCCGATGCAAGATTGTACACTACAGGGGTAAGTAGCAGAGGAATACACGTATCTTCTACCAATGGTGTTCCTGTAGCTTGCTGGTTATACGACTGGGCTACTAATAACTCTGCCGGTGGTGCAATGATGTTCCCTACCAATACCTGGAATTCATCTTACGCTGTGCAGGCTTATGGTGGTACTACCAGTAATACTGGTTTTCCAAACTCTTTCTTCTTTGTAATTACCAATGATGATAATACAGTATTAACGATTACTCCTACAGCAGATATTATAGATTCAGCTTCATCTTCTGTTATTACAAAAGCAGTAGGCGGAACAGTACTTCATCCTAAAGGAGTTACTTACACAGTTACTTTACCGCACAAAGGGGATGTATACAATGCAATGGGCCTTGTAGATGCAAGTACCAATGTTGGTTACGATTTAACCGGTACTAAAGTTTCAACCGATTGTAGTAAGAAAATAGCAGTATTTGCAGGTAATGCAAGAAGTCTGATAAATACCGCAAGTTGTAATGGTAATTCCTCTGGTTCTGATAACCTTATTCAACAAATGTTTCCAAAAGTTGCCTGGGGTAAAACATATCTTACTGTACCTACCAAGAATATGGAATTTAACATGTACAGAATCAGTGTAGCAGATCCTACAACAGTGGTAAAATTAAGCGGTACTGTTATCTCCTCTACTTTATGGAATGCAACTGGATCTTTTTATGAATATGGTACCAACAAATCAGTAGAAATTACTGCCGATAAACCAATTTCTGTTACACAGTTTATTATGCCAGGAAGTAGTTGTGGTGGTGCAAGTGTAGGTAATAGTGGAACAGGAGATCCAGAAATGATCTTATTAAGTCCTATAGAACAAGCTATTACCAGAACTACCGTATTCTGTCCAGGATTTAAAGATGGTACATCAGGAGGAACTTATATCAATGTAATTATACCAACTGCTGGTGTTAGTTGTTTTTCAATAGATGGAAAAACAGGAACAGCAATAGTAGATACAGGAACCAGTAGTTATGCTACCGCTTATGGAGTATCAAATTGTCAATTGAACAAAGCATTTAAACCCCATCCGGCAGATCCTACTTATAGCTGGGCAAAATTTCACGTAAGTTATCCAGCACCGCATACCCTTACGTCAAGCGTTGCATTTAATGCAATAGCATACGGTACTTCTAAGGGAGAAAGCTGGGGCTTTAATGCAGGAACTTCAGTAAAAAATCTAACTAAAATTGATACTTGTCTGGGACCATGTCACCTTGATGGTGGTATAGTAACCTGTGTAAATAATTCACTTACATTGCAGGTAGCACTTGCCTATCAGCCTTCCGATGTGGATAGCATAGTATGGTATACCGGTACAAATATTTTTGTATCACCATTTAATACTTCCACAACAGGAGCTATTGATGCAGTTACACATAGTGCACAATATGTAGGTACAATTGTGCAGAACGGAGAAACTTTTTATGTTTATTCCTGCCCAATTCCATACACATTTACTGCAGCGGGTATTTATGATATTACCGCTACTGCAATGGGTAAATTTGCAAGCGACTGTCCAGGTATAAGCACCAATCATATATATGTTACAGTTGGAAACGATGTGCCTTCATTTACAGCAATTCCTGTTGGTTGTGGTAGTAAAGATGTAACTTTTACTGATGCTTCTTCTGCTATTTCAGGTGCTTCTATTGTTAAATGGGACTGGAATTTTGGTGATGGTACTCCTAATTCTACCATTACAAATACTGCTAATCCTAATCCTACACCAAACCCACATACTTATCCTTCTTTAACGAAGTATACTGCAATATTAACTACCACTAATAGTTATGGTTGTGTAGCTTCTGATAGTGTTGCTATTAATCTTGCATTCTCTCTAACTTCAGGTTTTACAAAGGATAGAGATACAATGTGTCCTGGTTCTACTGTAACTTTTACAGACACATCTTCTTCTAATGCCGCAGTATGGAACTGGCATTTTGGCGAAGCTATCAGCGGGGCATACGATTCTTCTCATTTACAGAATCCTACCCATTTATATACTGATTCAGGAAGACATATTATTTCCTTACAGGTATTTTCAGCAGCAGGCTGTCCAGGAAATATTTTCTACGATACAGTATATGTAACACCAAAACCAAAAGCGGACTTTGTCCTTCCTTTAGGAGTTTGTCTGCCAGGCAATACTGTTTTTACAAATTCTACTAATCCTGTTTATGGAGCGTATACTTCAGTATGGACTTTTGGTGATACCAGTAAACCTGATACTTCTAAAAATCCTATTCATCAGTTTCCAAATCAAACGCCTCCAGCAGGTGGTTACCCAGTTAAACTGGTTGTAACTACTGCTTTTGGTTGTGTGAGTGATACAACTGTAAAAAATGTATCAAACGTATTTACCAAACCTACAGCTGATTTTACCATTGCTAAAGCAGATATTTGTTTAGGTTCAAAAGCTGTGTTTAACGATAATAACAATAGTACCGCTACCAATCAGACTATTAATCAATGGCATTGGTTCTTTGGTGATGGCAGAGATACTATTACTACTACCAATGCTTCACCACATATTTATACTACATTAGGTACCGATTCTGTGAAGCTGGTTATACAAACCGATAAGGGTTGTGTGAGCGATACAAGTGTTGCACATGCAATTAAAATAAATCCTTTACCAACTGCTGCATTTATTGTGCCGGGTAGTTGTTTAACAGGTGGTTCTGTTACTTTTACAGATAAGAGTTCAGTTACACCAGATGATGGTACCAATCAACCATTTACGTATAGCTGGGTTTATGATCCTGCTACACCTTCTGCAACAGGTACTACAAAAGATGGCTTGTATCAATATACTGCAACAGGTACTTATCAGGTAAGTCAGACAGTTACAACTGCACATGGCTGTAGCAATACTGTTACGCAACCATTTGTTATAGCTGGTTCAAAACCAAGACCATATTTTTATGTAAATCATAAGGATAGTCTATGTAATGGTTTCGCAGTAACTATTACCGATACTTCCAGAATAGATATAGGTACTATAGGTAGAGTGGATATTGTCTGGGATGCAGTAGGTAATCCAGGTACAGTAGTTACTGTTGCCAATCCGGGTAATGGTAAACCGGGTGCCAGCACTAATTATACCCATACTTACCCAGGAACAGGTACATTCTTTATTAAACTGATTGCTTATGCTGGTACAACTACTGGCTGTAACGATTCAGTTACTTTAATCACACCTATCACTATTTATCCTCAACCTACAGCAGCATTTATTGTTCCTGGTAGTTGTTTAACCAGTGGTTCTTCAGTGGTGTTTACCGATCAGAGTTCTATCACCCCTGATGATGGTACCAATAAACCATTTACGTATCATTGGGTTTACAATGTATTGCCAGGCGATACAGGTAATACCGCTAACGGTACATATAGTTATACTAAAGTTGGATTATACGATGTAACTCAAACAGTTACTTCTAAACATGGTTGTACCAACAGTATTAAACAACAGTTTGATATAGCAGGTACTCAACCTGTACCAGCATTCTATGTAAATCCAAAAAGTTTATGTAGCAATGTACCAGTTACAATTACGGATACTTCCAGAATTGCTATAGGAGTAATAAAGAAAGTAGAAATATACTGGAACTATTCTCCGGGTATGTCCGTTCCGGATGTTACCGATAATAATCCTTCCAATGGAGCTGCGAACAGTAGTAAAAATTATACATATTCTTATCCTGTTCTTGGTACCGATAAAGTTTATAATATCAGACTGGTTGCTTATTCCGGAGCTACATGTTTCCACGATACTGTAATTACAGTAACAGTTCATGGAACACCTAAAATATTCTTTAGTGCATTATCAGATATTTGTCTCAATGCAACACCGTTAACTATTACACAGGCAACACAGTTAAGTAGCTTAACAGGTACCTTCACTTATTTAGGTCCTACTGGTACTATCATTGGTAATACTTTCGATCCATCTAAGTTGTTGCCTTACGTTCCTAATACGTATAATATTAAAGCAATATTCACTACCGTGGATGGTTGTGCAGATACTACGCCTGCTAACCCTATCAGAGTTTTAGGTTTACCAAAAGCTTATCCTGTAGTAAGTAATAGAACATGCGAAAAGAGAAATATTACTTTTAGCGATACTTCAAATCCAATGGGTGGAATAATTACCAGTCAAACATGGGTTATTAATGGTAATATATATACTGGATCACCAGTTCCTGTTGCTTACCCAGCAGCAACTAACGATGTTGTAATGTTAGTGGTTAAAACAAGTATTGGCTGCTCCAGTGATACTGCAAAACTGCCTGTAATTATTAATCCATTACCAAATGTAGATTTTACAATACAGGCAAGTACCTGTTTACCTAAAGGCACAACACAGTTCACCGATTCTACTAAGTTACCAGGAGCTATACAACCTCAGTTTAACTGGGTATGGACTTTCGGAGATAGTTATGCTACACCGCCAAATCCTGATTTTGCTGTGGTACAAAATCCTACACACAATTTTACCGTAATAGGCGACTATAACATAACCTTGAAAGTAGTAAGTGCTGCTGGTTGTGATAGTTCATTAACCAAGGTGTTATATGGCACACAAATTCATCCGGCACCTATAGCAAGCTTTACTACATCTCCTTCACCTGCTAAAGTTTGTTTAGGTGATGGTATAGTATTTACTGATAATAGCACTGGTCCGGTTAAAAAATCTATTTTCAAATATGGCGATGGCACTATTGATACAACCATTTCTGAAAATTATATTTATAAAACGGCTACTTCGTATACTGCGATGCATTCTATTATTGATTTCAATAATTGTCCAAGTGTAAATAATCCTACAGTACCGGTACTGATAGATCCGATTCCTACTGTTTATGCAGGTCTGGATAAGTTTCTTGTTGTTGGTGATTCTGTAGTATTAAATGATGTACTGGTAAATGCAAACAACTTTACCAATTGGTGGTCTTCAGGTAATGCCAATCAATATTTGAACGATCCTACTATTTTAAATCCTGTATTCAATGCAATTGATTCAGGTACATTTACCTATACGTTAAATATTAAATCTCAGGCAGGTTGTACTGCAAGGGATAATATCAATATTACAGTATTAAATCCACCATATATACCAAATGCATTCTCACCAAACGGAGATGGATTTCATGATAAATGGGAGATTGGGTTCTTAAATAAATACCCTGGAGCAACAGTTAAAGTATTTAATAGATACGGACAGTTGATCTATAACGTAATAGGGTATTTTGAACCTTGGGATGGTAAGGTAAATGGCGGAGATTTGCCAATTGGTACATACTATTATAT
>JBAXVH010000170.1:0-3657 GCA_037129215.1 Bacteroidota bacterium
AAGACTGGACATCAACAAGCATGTAGAAAAGATAGCAGTGGAAGTGGCCGATTCAGCACAATTGAAACATATTGGAATGCAATTGCATTTGCTTAATACAGCTATTTATGCTAATCTGGATAGTCTGTTTCTGGATCAGGTATTGTTTAAATTGTTTACCAATATATTAAAGTTCTCTGCACCTAACTCCATAATGACAATTCATACACACAATTTGTCTGGTAAAGCGGTGATAGAGATTATTAATATCGGAGAATTAATAGGTAAGGATAAACTGAACAAATTATTCAACAATTTATCCGATACCCGCAGTATGATAGATAATATTAGTCACAATACAGCACCTGAACTGGGATTTGCTTCTGCTAAGAAAGTAGTAGAAACAATGGGCGGATCGGTGAATTATAATTGTGATGAAGCCAATAAAAATTATTTTAGAATTGAATTTAATAGCACCCATTAAATAGTAAGAATATGAAATCAAGATTGCTAATTGTTATAGCGCTTTTGTGTTTTATCGGATCGTTGAATGCCCAGTTAGATAGAACATTTGCTTCTATGGGTTATGATGATGCTTCGATAGTAGGTATCAACGGATCAATCAGTTACTTTATAAAAGTAAAGCCTGATGATAACGTGGATATGAGTAGAATTGTGATCAATGTGAGAGCTTCTCAGGTATTGAATCCAAACAATTCGTTTGTGATTGTTTATCTAAAAGATGCCCCTGTTTTTACACAAAGAATAGTGGCTTCTCCAGTAGATTCAGTATTCTCGATAGTTGTTCCGTTGAGTAGAAAATACTTACAACCAGACGGAAGATTCATTAAGCTGAAAATAGGCGCAAAGCTTAGTATCAGTGATGAATATTGTAAGGATATTGATAATCCTGCCTGTTGGATTAGTGTAAGAAATTCTTCTTACGTTTCACAGGTATCTCAAGCTGCTAATTCATATCAACGTAGTTTGAAAGAATGGATTCAGGAGTTCACTTCTGTATACACACCAAAAGCTGCCGATGCTAACGATTTAACTGCAGGTGGTATAGTATATACTTTACTTAAACAAAGTGCTTCCAGTGTAAACAAAGAAATATTTACTTCTCAGTATACTCCTTCAGATAGTTTACCAGGTGGTATTATTGTGGGTGTTCAGGATAAATTACCAGCTTCCGTAAGACAAGCTTTACCACAGACTTTGTCTGCTGGTCAGGGTCTTATTTCGTTAGTGGGTGTAAATGTTGGTGCTTATACAAAATATGTATTGGTAGTTACCGGTGGTAATGATGAAGGGTATAAAAAAGCGATATATACATTAGCAAGTAATAGAAGATTAAGTAGTGCGTTTACAGATAAACTATTAGTAAGTGAAGCGGTTCCAAGCAATTATGCAATAGAATCGCCATCTCCTTTAGTTACTTCTTTAGATGATCTGGGTGGTACTCCTTCTCTGATGGAGGGTATTGGATCTTTACGTACTAAATATAATTTCTCTTTAACCGAGTTTAATGCAATTCCTACTAAATTATTGTTCCACCTTGAAAGTTATTTCTCTACTTTAAAGGCTGATGATAGAGGTTTTGTAAATATCTATTTGAATCAGAATCTTATTTATAATGCTTCTTTATTAGATAAGGCAAGCTTTATTAATGATATCGATTTAAAACCATACTTACTTACCAAGTTCAATACTTTGGAAGTAGAGTTCAGATTCCACCCTGGTGCTAATATTTGTAAAGATGGTTTCAGTAACTTCTTTGCATTTGTAAATACAAAGAGTTCAACGTTAACTTTCTCTGGTGAAAGAGAAAACAGATTCTATAGTTTCTTCAATTTCCCTGCTGAGTTCAGAAAAACAGAAACTAAAATAATTGTTTCTCCGTCTTTAATGTCTAAGGATATCATTTCTTCAATTGGTGAAATTTACTATCAGTTAAACTCGCCTATTAAGAATGATTTCAACAAGCTGATTGTTCCTCCTGTGGTAACTACCGATAAAGCTACAAACTCCAGTGATTTAAACAGCTTTAACCTGATTGTATTACTGGATAAGAGCGATGGCTTTGTAAAGAATTTCTCTAACATGCCTGTTCGTTACGATAAAGACTTTCAGATTTACAGTGATGCTGACAAGAAAACGACTTACAGTATTAATGATTTCTCTAACAGTGGTATAGCGCAGATTTTCAGAGAAAAAGGTAGTACTATTCTATTAGTAACTTCTTTGGGTGATAGTCTTCCTAAGAACTCGTTTGTGAGTGTTATCAAGAACTTCAGTACACAGTTAACCGAGATTGAAAGTAACGTTTGTATTGCGAATAGTAATGGCTTGAGTAACTACTTCTTTAAGATGCCGGAAGATAACAACATGGTGTCTTACAAGAGCGATAAAAGCTGGTTGACTGCTTTCTGGGATAACTTCAAATTTGTAATACTTGGTATCTTACTAATCCTGGTAGTATTAGCATACTTCTTTGTAAGAGGTAAGGTTAAACAATCACAAGAAATCGTTTAATAGCATAGACATAGAAGGGGCTTTTCCCGATAGTATTCAAATTACAACTAAACAGGTATGGCTAATTGTGGGTTAGATATAATGGCTGACCATGGACTGCTTGATGTAGAAAAATTAAAGCAGATTCATGAGATTGCAGACATGTATAGTTATGCTCCTGTAAAAGCTGCTCTGAACTTCGGGTTTCTTACCAGAAATGATTATGTACATTTTCTGGAGATAGAAAACTATGCTCTCATCAATGTAAGAGAAGAGGAAATTGATGATTATTATATTAGTCAGTGCGATATACAACATATCAATTCATACCTGTATTTACCACTCCGGAAAACTGAAGATGGTAAATTACTGGTAGCAGCAGCGGATCCGTTTGACGAGAAGCTATTGAGTAGTTTGGAAATTAAGTTCCAGATGGAGGTGAAGATGGTGGCTACTTCCGATCTGGATATTACCTGGCTTGGGCATAAAACCCGTGGTGAGTTTTATGTAAAAGAGGCGGTATTCAGTCTGATGAGAAAGGATCCTACCAGTTCCGGACTAATTACTTTTACGCAGGAACAGCTGGTGTTTTTATTTGCTGGTATGGGCTTAACTATTATTCTCGCAGTTGTGTTTTTTGTACAAACTGTTATTATAATAAATCTACTGTCGAGTCTTTTCTTTTTGTTTGCGATTCTCTTTAAATTATATCTTGCCTTAAAAGGTTCTATGTCGGAACTGGAGGATATGGTATCTAAAGAAGATATAGCCAATGTAGATGAAAGTACACTACCAGTTTATACTATATTGCTACCGGTATTCAGAGAAGATAAACTTATTCGTAAGCTAATCTGGAATCTTAGAAGTCTGGATTATCCTAAAGCAAAACTCGATGTAAAACTGCTGATCGAAGAGGTGGATGATAAAACATTGAATGCGGTGAGGGTACTGGATTTTCCTGCGAACTTTGAGGTAATTGTGGTGCCGTTTCATATGCCACAAACTAAACCTAAAGCATGTAATTATGGATTGTTCTTCTCCAGGGGAGAATTATTAACCATCTATGATGCTGAAGATGTACCAGATTCCAATCAGCTGAAAAAAGTGGTTTGTCAGTTCCGTAAACTACCCGACAACTTTGTGGTATTGCAAGGGGCGTTAAAC
>JBAXVH010000171.1:0-3615 GCA_037129215.1 Bacteroidota bacterium
GTATTTACCTTGGGTAAATATCAATGCCCTGCAGGTTCGCAGTATTGTGGTGATTGGGATTATACCATTCAGAACTTTTTGATGACTAAAACAGATACTTTCGAATTGGCTAGGCTAATTACTCCTTATGCAAATGCCTCTTATCCAAGAACTCCATGGACATGGCAACAACGCTACTACTTTGATGTAACTGATTATTATCCTGTATTGAAAGATAGTGCTAAAATGCGTCTTTTATATTCAGGTTATTCAGGGGGCTTTACTGCGGATATTAAATTTGCTTTCATTGAAGGTACTCCTCCTAGAAATGTTTTAGGGGTTAAAAAATTATGGAATGGATCTTTTGCTTTTGGTAATACAGCTGATCCTATCAATAACCATTTAGCAGCAGTTACTACAAAAGCGCCTACTGGAAGTCAATTTGCAGAAATGAAGTTTACAGCTACTGGTCATGGGAGTGATGCGAATGGTTGTGGTGAATTTTGTAGTAAATATTATCTGGTATATGCAGGAACTAAATTAGTTCAACAAACTACATTATGGAGAAATGATTGTGGTAGTAATGAATTGTATCCTCAATCTGGTACATGGGCTTATAACAGAGCTAACTGGTGTCCAGGAAATTTAATTGCTCCAAATATTCATAAAATACCTGGTGTTATTGCAGATAGTAATATAAGTGTAAGTGTTAAAATGCAACCATATTCAGTAACTACTCCTTCTGCATCTTTTACTATATTTTCTTCCTTATTTTTTTATGGGGCTTATAATAATAATGTAGATGCCTCCATTGAACGTATTATATCTCCTACCAACTATGAAGGTTATTACAGAGAAAATCCTATTTGTGGTAAACCAGTAATTAATGTTAGAAACTCTGGAGCTACCAATATAAATTCAATTTCATTTGAGTATGGATTAAAAGGTCAGCCATTACAAACGTATTCACTGACTGGAATTAACTTAATCCCAATGAAAGATACTTTGATTAGTTTACCTGATCTGACGTCTATCTCTAAAATTCCAGCAAGCAAGTTGAATACTTTTTTTGCTACTATTTTACAAGTGAATGGTGCAACTGATGCTTATCAGCAAAATGATACAATGACCAGTAATTTTGCTACAGCTCCTGACTGGCCTTCTTCATTTAATATAACCCTTAAGACTAATAATGTTTCAACATCTAAATGGAGTTTACAGGATGTAAATGGTAATGTAATTATGCAAAGAACTCCAACTGCTGCTAATACTAAATATGTTGACACTGTAAAAGCATTAACTGATGGATGTTATAAACTGGTAGTAACTGCTGCAAGTTGTAATGGATTATACTGGTGGGCTAACACAGCTGCTGGTTCTGGATATTTTACAGTAAACCAGACTAATGGTACTTTAATTCATCTTACCAATGGCCTGGTGGATTATACCACTTCAACCACTAATTCACAGGATTTTGGTTGTGGATTTACACAATACTTCAGAGTGGGAGCTATCTTACCTTTAGATCTATTATCATTCAACGGAAAATGGCAGGAAAAGTACAATTATTTGAACTGGGAAACTTCTCATGAAACCAATACTAATCACTTTGACCTTGAGTTCTCAACTAACGGAAAGGATTATACCAAAGTATACGAAACTAAGGCTTCTGGCAACAAAACATCAACCGCATTTTATAATACAACTCATACGCCTGAATTAAAAGCTGACTTATATTATTACCGTTTAAAAATGGTGGATAATGATGGACAATTCAGATATAGTGAAGTGGTTACTATTAAACCGAATGCTCCTGTAAAAACAGTTGCCATTGAACCTAATCCATGTTATGATTTTATAAAACTGAATGTAACAGTTTTAGCTGAGCAATTGTCCTTCATTAACTTATATGATATACAAGGCCGTTTACAAAAAACAAAGAATTTAAAACTGTCTAAAGGTGATAATCAAATTATTTTAGAAGGTTTGAATAACCTGACTTCGGGTATATACATAATTGAATTAACCATAGATGGACAGAAAATTGTTCAGAAAGTGATGAAAAAATAAGGATGGATTATACAAAGGGATTAAAATATATACTTAGATTAATAATTTGCTTTTTTTTTACATTGGGCAGTATAAGTTCTTTTGCTCAATTCACTTACTCACCTATTGCTGTAAGTGGTTTTAATATGGATGTTGTAGCTGAAGGAACTGGAAACAATGCAATAAATGTTACCTCCACTACCATGGATTTATCAAACAATATTGTATGCACAAAACAGTTTGCGACTGCTAATAATTTTACGCCAGCCAATGCTTATGGCTTGCCTAACAATGGCACAATTGTAACGGGGTTAAGAACCTATCAGATTGCTCCCTACACTGGCAACGAAGTGCTAAATATATTTACAGCCAGTACACAAAAATTAACATTAAAAACACCCGCAAATTATACTAATATCAGCCTTGCTGTGTTGGCTACAGAAAATGCTGCTAAAATGAATGTTGTGTTTAATTTTTCGGATGGCACTAATCAACCATTTACTAATCAGGCTGTTCCAGATTGGTTTTTCAACTCTACGCCAGCCTTACCAATTGTAATTAATGGATATGGAAGATTAGGTAGAACAGGTACTCCATTTTCATATAATTCAGCACCAGGCAATCCAAATTTGTATGCCTTTGATTTTGCACTCCCATGTACTAAAACACTAATATCCATTTCTATAACTAATGTTACCTCTGCTTCAGCATCTACTGTAAATCGTATATTTGTTTTTGCAGTTTCTGGAGCTGTTACCAGCATTGTAACACCTATAGTTTCAAATGATACAGTTTGCCCGGGTACACCTGTTACATTTAATATTCAAAACCCGAATGCTAATCAAAATTATATCTGGTATGATGCTCCATATAATGGTAATTTTTTAGGGATTGGAAGTACGTATAGCCCACCAGTTCCTAATGCAACTGTTATATACTATGTTCAAACAATTAATAACCTAACAGGTTGTCCAGGAAGCACTTTAACCCCTGATACAATTCTAGTAACTTCTCCCCCACCCCCAACTGTAAAAAGTCCTGTAATTGATTGTAAAGGACAACCATTTATTTTGTCCGTTTTAAATCCTCAGACTACAACTTACAACTGGTATAGTGATTCTTCTAAAACTAATTTAATAGGTACTGGTGACACCATTATAATGCCTAACATTACAAATGATACAACTTACTATGTACAGTCGGTAGGAACTTCAAGTTGTTCCAGTAAATTAACTCCTGTTTTAGTAAAAACCTCCAGACCAATTGGTCCTATTACAGGAAGTCAGAATATATGCATTGGAAAATCTACCAATTTGACAGATACTACTTCTGGAGGTATATGGAGTAGCATAAACAATTTTGCTACTGTTAATACTGCAGGTTTGGTTACAGGAATCAGCCCGGGAATTGATACTATAAAATATGTTATCAGTTCTAATATTGGTTGTCCTGATTCGGCTTACTTAATACTAACTATAAACTCCTTACCTCAGGTGGGCTATATTACACAAGACAGTACTGTATGTCTAAGTAAATCAGTAACCTTATCTGATACTACACAGGGAGGCACCTGGTTTAGTACCAATA
>JBAXVH010000172.1:0-3611 GCA_037129215.1 Bacteroidota bacterium
ACCTGTACCTACAGAAAATGAGGAGATCGCTTTAAACTTAACTCAGTTAGTAGCGGGTAATACTTATCAACTACAGGTAGATGCTGGTCAGTTTACAACAACTGGTGTAGAAGCATTTATTAAAGATAAATTGTTGAATAAATTAGTACCTGCAGCAGAAGGTATTTGCTTTATTCCAACTAAAGATATTGCTTCATATCAAGCCCGATTCAGTATTGTATTTAAAACAGCTAAGGTAAATCCTGTTATAGTAAAGGGTGCAGTTTCTATTTATCCAAATCCGGTAAGCAACAACACTTTCAACTTACAGATGAACAATCTGGAAAAAGGAAAGTATACAGTAGTAGTGATGAATAGTCTGGGACAGGAAGTATTAAATAGTACTATCAATAACGAATCTGAAACTACCTTGAAATCTATCCCTTCTAAAGGTTTAACTACTGGATGGTATACAGTGCAGGTAAAAGGGAAAACGGGTATTTATACAACAGAAATGATGGTTAAATAATTTAGAACAGAGTAGAACCCGGATTTTACAGCATTGGTAATTTGTAAAATGATTCTCAATTGTAAATCCGGGTTCATTATAGTAAACTGTTTACCTGCTTCATATTGTCGGTTTATCATGGCAATTCATAGAGTCACGATTCATCGTGACTCCTTTTTATACAAAGTATCCCAACTCTTACGATACAGGTCAGACGATTGGCGCTCATCGTCAGATCAGTATCTCTCAGCAGGTTCTCATTAGTACTGCACAATTTATTAATACACCTTCATATGCTATTGATATTAGTATCTATGTTATTCCTTGCTACATGCTCAGTTATTGCCTCTTCATTTCAGGTTATTAATAGTAGTTCGCAAATTATAGAGTCGTCTCCATTAGTTATTGATATTAGTATCCATGTTATTCCTCGCTACATGTTCAGTTATTGCCTCCTCATTTTATGTTATTGGTAGTAGTTTGCAAGTTATAGAGTCGTCTTAGTAAGTTATTGATAGTAGTTTCCATGTTATTCTTTGCTACATGTTCAGTTATTGCCTCTTCATTTTATGTTATTGTTAGTAGTTCGCAAGTTATAGAGTCGTCTCCATAAGTTATTGCTGGTAGTTCACAAGTTATTTACAGCTTTTTTTTGGGCTAATCCAATAATTGTCAAGTAAACCTAGATTACGCATTAGAGTTCATTATGAAGGTTACAAATACAATAAAGAAGGTTTTTTGTACAGATTTTTTATTAGCAATCATAGTGAACTATGGTAATAACAAATAATCAAGCATACGCTTGTGTTTTAAGTATTTGAAAACTATAATAGAATTCTAATACACAATCTGGGTTTAAATGCAGTTTCTGATTTGAATTGGCTCCTACTTACAACCTACAACTTAAAACTTACAACATACCACATCTTAATCCCTAAAATCTTACCTTCGCGGCTCTTTATTGTATCATTAATATTAAAAGTGGTTTACTAATGACGGCCAACGAGATAAGACAACAGTTTTTATATTTTTTCCAATCCAAAAAACATCAGATAGTTCCTTCTGCTCCAATAGTAGTAAAGAACGATCCTACCTTGCTGTTTACCAACGCAGGAATGAATCAGTTTAAAGATTATTTTCTGGGAAATAAAACACCCGAAAATCCTCGTATTGCCGATACACAGAAATGTCTTAGAGTTAGTGGTAAACACAACGATCTGGAAGAAGTAGGCGTGGATACCTACCACCATACTATGTTCGAAATGCTGGGCAACTGGAGTTTTGGAGATTATTTTAAAGTAGAAGCTATTGCCTGGAGCTGGGAACTCTTGGTAGACGTATATAAACTGGATAAAGATCGTTTGTATGTTACCATCTTCGAAGGTGATGAAAAAGAAGGTTTGCCAAGAGATACCGAAGCGTACAATGAATGGAAGAAAGTAATTGCAGAAGACAGAATACTGTTAGGTAATAAAAAAGATAACTTCTGGGAAATGGGCGATACCGGTCCTTGTGGTCCTTGTACAGAAATACATGTGGATTGCAGAAGCGATGAAGAAAGAAAGGCTGTAGATGGAAAAACACTCGTAAACAACGATCATCCGCAGGTAATTGAAATATGGAATAACGTATTCATTCAGTTTAACCGTAAAAAAGATGGTTCCCTCGAAGAACTTCCTGCCCGTCACGTGGATACTGGTATGGGCTTAGAGCGTCTGGTAAGAGTAATTCAGGGTAAGAGCAGTAACTACGATACCGATTTATTTACCAATACAATTCATGCTGTAGAGCAGATTGTGAATAGGAAATATGGCTTTAGCGATAATAAACAAGACGTTGCATTCCGCGTTATAGCCGATCATATCAGAGCAATTTCCTTCACTATAGCCGATGGTCAATTACCAAGTAATACTGGCGCAGGTTATGTTATCAGAAGAATCTTACGTCGTGCAGTTCGGTACTATTATTCCTATATGGATTATAAGCAACCTTTATTGCATCAGTTGATTCCGCAGTTAGCAGCTCAGTTCGAACAGGTGTTTCCAGAGTTGAAACAACAACAGGACTTTGTAACCAAAGTAATTAAAGAGGAAGAAGATGCTTTCTTAAGAACAGTGGATAAGGGTTTGACCATGCTGAACGAAGCAAAGTCAAATATCTCTGGAGAAGAAGCTTTTAAATTGTACGATACATTTGGTTTCCCATTAGATCTTACTAAACTGGTTGCTGCAGAAAAAGGACTGGAAGTAGATGAAGCTGGTTTTGATGTAGAAATGTTGAAACAAAAAACCAGAAGCCGTTCTGCTGCGGATGTTGATACCGAAGACTGGATTGCAGTAAACCCGCATGCTTTCTCTGAATTTGTAGGCTATAATACTTTTGAAGTAACTACCGAAGTAGTTAAATATAGAAAGGTTACCAGCAAAGGGAAAGAAGGCTACCAGATTGTTTTAGGCGCTACTCCTTTCTATGCAGAAAGCGGTGGACAGGTAGGAGATACTGGTACCTTAAAAATACACGATACCGTAGTTCGTATCACCGATACTAAAAAAGAAAATAACCTGATCATATTATCAGCAGATAAACTTCCTGCTGATGTTAGTGGACATATAATCGCTAAGATTGATTACAATCAAAGAGAATCTACTGCTGCCAACCATACTGCTACCCACCTGTTACATGCTGCATTAAGACAGGTTCTTGGTAAGCACGTTGCACAAAAAGGGAGTCTGGTAAATGCAGACAACCTACGTTTCGATTTCTCTCATTTCGAGAAAGTAACAGATGCACAAATAGCAGAGATTGAAAAAATTGTCAATCAGAAAATAAGAGAAAGCATCGAGGTAAAGATTACCGAGATGAAAAAAGAAGAAGCTATCGCATTGGGCGCTATGGCTTTGTTTGGAGAAAAATATGGCGACTTCGTTAGAGTGGTGGTGATCGATCCAAACTTCTCCGTAGAACTTTGTGGCGGTACCCATGTATTTAATACAGGTGAACTTGGGTTCTTTAAAATAAAAGCTGAAAGTGCTGTAGCTGCAGGGGTTAGAAGAATTGAAGCAGTAAGCGGTAAAGCCGCTGAAGCATACATTCAAAACCTTTTTGCTCAGTTCGATCTGTTGAA
>JBAXVH010000173.1:0-3536 GCA_037129215.1 Bacteroidota bacterium
CTCATTTCCTTAGTTACCTCTTCATCAGGAACGTTATATACTTTGGCTGCAGTGGCAGTATGAATATCTTTCCCCTGACGGAATGCTTCGCACATATTAGGATCGCCACTTATGGCTGCTACTATTCTTAGTTCAATCTGTGAATAATCGGCACTTACCAGTATTCTTCCTTCGGAACGAGGAATGAAAGCCTTACGGATTTCTTTACCCTTATCGGTACGGATAGGTATGTTTTGTAAGTTGGGATTATTGCTACTCAATCTACCTGTTACTGCTACTGCCTGCGCATAAGAAGTATGCACCCTCCCCGTCTTTGGATTAATCATTTCCGGCAAAGCATCCACATAGGTAGATTTCAATTTAGTCAGCTCTCGGAAAGTAAGAATATCTTCTACAATGGTATGTCCTTTTACGGCTAATTTTTGTAATACATCTTCGCCTGTCTGATACTGTCCGGTCTTGGTTTTCTTAGCCGAAGGATCCAGCTTTAGTTTATCAAACAATACTTCGCCTAACTGTTTTGGTGAAGCCAGGTTAAACCGGACACCTGCCTGAGCATACACACTTTCTTCAGCGGTCTTAGCATCTTTCTCCAGCTCTATACTATAGGCTTTCAGGAACTGTTCATCCACCTTTATCCCTTCGTATTCCATCTGGGTAAGCACCTTCACCAAAGGGTTTTCTACTTCATAGAATACTTTTTCAACTTCACGTTCTTTTAAGAGCGGATGCAGTACATGTTTTAACTGTAAAGTTATATCAGCATCTTCAGCAGCGTAGTCCTTTATTTTCTCTGCTTCCACATCTCTCATAGTGCCTTGTGTCTTACCTTTCTTACCTATCAGGTCGGCAATGTGTACTGGCTCGTATCCAAGATATTGTGTACTCAGCAAATCCATGCTACGCTTACCTTCTGGCTCTACTACATAGTGTACCAGCATAGTATCATATATATTGCCTTTCAGTTCTATATCATACCATTTTAACAGAAGCATATCGTACTTCAGATTCTGTCCTATCCAGGTAATATTAGTATTGCTGAATAAAGGCTCGAATAGTTGAAGAACAGCCATTGTTTCTGCCCTGTTAGCCGGACAAGGAACATAGTATGCTTCATGTTCTTTGTAAGCAAAACTCATCCCTACAATCTCTGCCTGATTAGCATCGAGACCAGTAGTTTCTGTATCAAAACATACTTCTTTTTGATCCATCAACTTAGCTATCAGTTCCTGTATTTTTTCAGGGGTATCTATTAAATGATATTCATGTACTGTATCATTAATATTCTTCAAAGGATCCATCGTTACAGGAGCAGTTTCTTCGGTAGTGGCCTCCTGTGGCTTTGCTCTTTGTTCTCCTTTAGTTTCTACTACATTTCCAAACAAATCGGTTTGTACATTGGCTCCGGTTGCTTGTGTAATATGTATTTCTTCACCTAATATTCTCTTGGCAAGTACCCTGAATTCAAGATCGGTAAACACTTCTTTCAGTGCTTCCTTATTCATCTCCTTCAAGCGAAAGTTCTCTTCATGAAACTCCACCGGAACATTGGTAATAATAGTCGCCAGTCTTTTACTCATAATCGCATTGGCAACACCCGCTCTTACTTTCTCGCCCAGTGCGCCTTTTATTTTATCTGCGTTAGCCAGTACATTTTCAAGGGTATCATATTCCTTTAAAAGTTTTGCGGCGGTCTTCTCTCCTACACCAGCAATACCCGGAATATTATCTACTGCATCGCCCATTAAACCAAGAATATCAATTACCTGATCTACTCTTTGAATATCCCATTTTTCACAAACTTCCTTAGGACCCATTATTTCTACATCACCCCCTTGATAGGCAGGTTTATAAATGTTGATACCATCGCGTACCAGCTGTCCATAATCTTTATCTGGCGTAACCATAAATACTTCATAGCCAGCATCGTGTGCTTCCCACGCAAGCGTACCAATTACATCATCCGCCTCAAAGCCTTCAATACCTATAACGGGTATATTAAATCCTTCAATAATCTTTTTAATATCAGGAACAGCAGCTATCAGATCTTCAGGAGTTTCCTGACGGTTAGCTTTATAATCAGCATAATCTGTTTCTCTTGCTACCGATCCACCTATATCAAAGCACACCGCAATATGGGTAGGCTTCTCTTTATTAATCAGTTCTATTAATGTATTGGTAAACCCGAATTGCGCATTGGTATTTCTTCCTTTCGAAGTAATACGTGGATTACGCATGAGGGCATAATAAGCGCGAAATATCAAGGCATAAGCATCGAGTAAGAAAAGTTTCTTTTGCATGTGGCAAATGTAGGGAGTGAAGATTATTATTAATGCCTAAACTAATGTTGCCATTAAAGAAATTTGTAAGCAACAATCTATTAACTTCTTGTTATTGATAAGATGATATTCTCCTCATCAAAAGATTCAAAGCAACATAATTAATCAATTTATACTCTTTATAATATTGAAAGACTATATTTTTGATTTAAAAGAAGATATAATGAATAAAAGAATTCTGCTTATAGCATTGATTTATATAGGAAGTTATTACAGTGTATCAGCGCAATCAGCGCCTGCTGATACTACTAAAAAAGATTCCACTGATGAACAGGAGAAGCCCAAGGTTTCCTTTTTCCAACCAAAGCTAACGTACCTGTCCAACAGTGTTTATAGTGGTCGTAAAGACTCTGCCACTGTTAGTTATTTATCTCCAGGAATTGAGTATTCCAACAAGTCGGGTTTCAATGCTTCTGCATCTGCATCCTATCTGGTAAGTGGTGCTACCCACAGGTTCGATGCCTTTAGTGTAGGTGCAGGATACGATTTTAAAATTACGAAAAAATGGAGCGCCGGCATTAGTGCAAGTAAAGATTTCTATAACGATTCTTCTCAGGCAATTAATAGTAGTAGTAAAGGTTCGTTAAGTGCCGACATGTCCTACGATCTCGACTTTATAGAAATTGGTGGAAGTAGCGAAGTGTTGTTTGCCAGTACAAACAGTTATAGTGCTGGTCTTACCCTTTCGCATGGTTTTGAATTTGGCAAAGAAGATACAGCGGTATGGACTATCACTCCTACGCTGAAAGCAGGTTATGGTACACAAGACTTTATACATGAACATACCCGTACTAAAGTGAAGAGGAAAAATCAGGCAGCCAATGTGAAAGATGGTATTGTTACCGATATTGTAAGTGGAAGCAAAGCCTTTGCCGTATTGGACTATGAGTTTTCTTTACCTATTAGTTTTGAAGCAAATAACTGGGCTTTTTCCTTTACCCCTACCTATGCATTACCAGTAAATCCAACCACTACAACTACCAGAACAACTATCTTTAAAAATGGTGTTGCTCAGGGCACCCCAACAGTATCTAAAGAAAGAGAAGATTTAAGCAATACTTTTTATTTCGAGCTGGAAGCTACCTGGAAAATTCCTACTAAGAAGAAGGTTAAAAAATAAGATTACTTATACCATAAAACAAACAGAGGCTGTCAATTTTGACAGCCTCTGTTGTATAATAACCTTGTATTCTGTAT
>JBAXVH010000174.1:0-3509 GCA_037129215.1 Bacteroidota bacterium
TTAAAGAACTATGTAGTACTTTATATCAGTGGTGAAGAAAGTGAACAACAAGTAAAAATGCGTGCAGAAAGATTGCAGATAGAGAATGACAATTTTTACTTACTTACCGAGACTACTACACAAAATATTTTTCAGGAAATAAAGAAATTAAAACCACAGATTGTTATCGTAGATTCTATACAAACTATACAATCGAATTTAATAGATTCTTCTGCTGGAAGTGTATCGCAGATAAGAGAATCGGCAGCAGAATTTCAACGTTTTGCTAAAGAAACCAGTACCCCTGTTTTTCTGATAGGACATATTACAAAGGATGGAACCATTGCTGGGCCTAAGATTCTGGAACATATGGTAGATGTAGTGTTGCAATTTGAAGGCGACAGACACTATGCCTATAGAATACTCCGCACTATAAAGAATCGTTTTGGTAGTACTTCGGAACTGGGTATATATGAAATGACAGGTAGCGGAATGAAGCAGGTAACGAACCCATCTGAGATTCTTATTTCGCAAAGAGAAGATAACCTGAGTGGGACTGCCATAGCGGCTACGGTAGAAGGTCTGAGACCGATGTTGATAGAAGTGCAGGCATTAGTAACACAGAGTGTTTATGGCACCCCTCAGCGTACAGTGACTGGCTTTGATTTGAGGAGATTACAATTACTACTTGCCGTACTGGAAAAACGTGGAGGCTTCCACTTTGGGGTAAAAGATGTATTTGTAAATATTGCAGGCGGATTGAAAGTAGAAGACCCCTCTATTGATTTAGCCGTTATCTGCGCGCTCTTATCTTCCTATGAAGATGTTCCATTGCCAAAGAATGTATGCTTTACAGGAGAGGTAGGATTGAATGGAGAAATAAGGGCTGTAAACCGTATAGAGCAAAGAATAGCAGAAGCAGAAAAAATGGGCTTTGATAAAATTATTGTTTCTGCCTATAATAAAAAAGGATTCGACAAAAACGCATACAAAATAGAAGTAGTAACTTTTTCACAAGTATATGAGATATACAAGTACCTGTTCTAATGCAGGTGCAACAACATGAAAGAAATTTTAAGAAGATATTTCTACAGTTTTCTCCATATTCTATTTCCACATAACTGTGCTAATTGCAGTGCCGACTTATTGCAGGAAGATTCCTTGCTTTGTTCCAGATGTTTTACATTGTTACCCGAAACGGGCTTCTTTGATGTAGCTGACAATCCTGTAGAAAAAAGATTTTATGGCAGGGTTAAAATAGAAGCAGCAGCTGCTGGTTTTTACTTTAATAAACATTCTATCATGCAACGTTTGATAGCCCGGTTGAAATATCATGGCGATTTAAAATCGGGATTGTTTCTTGGCCGTCAATTAGGAATTCAAATAAACAATAGTGGACGATTTGATGCAGTAGATGCAATTGTTCCAGTGCCACTAAATGCTATAAAAGAAAAGAAGAGGGGGTATAATCAATCCTTTATAATTGCTCAGGGTATAGCGCAGGAATTTAATAGACCAATACTCAATGATCTATTAATCAGATCGGTGAATACGGAAACCCAGACTAAGAAAAACAGGATGTCCAGATTTAATAATATGCAAGGAGTATTTGAAATAAATGAAAATAATTTAAAGAGCTTTAGGCATATATTACTCATAGATGATGTAATTACCACCGGAGCTACACTGGAGTCCTGCAGTGCCACGCTGCTATTGGTTCCTGGCATGAAAATAAGTATTGCTACTGTAGCTTTTGCATAGTGAACAAACGTTAGTAAGATAAAAAAAATTACCTGAATAAATAATTTACATTATTTTTGCTTTTCATTCTTTTATTAGAAAAAGATAAAATAAATTGAAAAGGCAAAATAACTATATTGTATTATCATTCCTTGCAAGCAAAGAAGCTGCAATGCAAGGTACATTTTGCCATGCTTCCTTCATCCACTTAATGCGACGACCTCGAATCTAAATCTTTTTACCTGACACATTATTATTAATACCGCAGGTTGTATTTAGTTCAGTAATAGTTAATCGCATCATCAAAGTAAGTTTTAATAGTGGAAAATAATCAACAACTCATTATACGTGTAGCTAATATTTTAGATACACATTATGCCATCAGAATTACGGATGAAATGGCATCGTCGGCAAAGGCAAGAGGTACGGGAATTGCTAAACGTACTCCAGAATATATAGCTGCTAAAATACTGGAAGGAAAGGCTGTAATAGCGCTGACGCATACCGGCATCTGGGTAGGGTTTTGTTATATAGAAGAATGGAGTCATGGAAAGTTTGTAGCCAATAGCGGATTGATAGTAGCTCCCGAATTCAGAAAAAGCGGAGTAGCAAAACTGATTAAGAAAAAAATATTCGACTTATCTAAAGAACGATATCCTGAAGCTAAAATATTCGGCTTAACTACTGGACTTGCTGTAATGAAAATTAATAGTGAGTTAGGGTACGAGCCTGTTACCTATAGTGAACTAACTGACGACGAAGAATTCTGGGCAGGCTGCAAAAGCTGCGTCAATTTTGATATTTTAGTTAGCAAGGAAAGGAAAAACTGCATGTGTACTGCTATGTTATATGATCCTAAAGATCATTATAAACCACAGGAGACCACCGAATATTTTGAACAACATAAAACTGTTCTGGAAAGATTACTGAAATGGAAGCAACTATTTAAAAGTAAAGAAAGAAAAAAGTCGATGAAATTGCTGAGTATCTTCTTTAACTTCTAACAATATTATATCACCTAATCTATTTAATTATGAGCAAGAAAGTTGTATTAGGTTTTTCAGGAGGATTAGATACCACATTCTGTGTAAAACACTTTGAAGAGAAGGGCTACGAAGTACATAGCATTATTGTAAATACTGGGGGCTTTACCGAAGAAGAGTTGGCGCAGATAGAACAACATGCCTACATGCTGGGTGTTAAAACCCATACTGCTATCAATGCTGTAAAGGGTTATTACGACAACATTATCAAGTATCTTATTTATGGCAATGTACTGAAGAACAACACCTATCCATTAAGTGTAAGTGCAGAACGATTAAGTCAGGCTTTGCATATTGCTGAACATGCCAAAAAGTTGAATGCTGATGCAGTAGCTCATGGTAGTACCGGTGCTGGTAATGATCAAGTAAGATTTGATATGGTATTTCATATCATGATTCCTGGGGTAGAAATTATTACGCCTATACGTGATATGAAACTGAGTAGGGAAGCTGAAATAACTTACCTGAAAAGTAAGGGTGTAGAAATGAATTTTGATAAAGCAGTTTATTCTATCAATAAAGGTTTGTGGGGCACCAGTGTAGGAGGAAAAGAAACACTAAATTCTAAAGGAATATTACCCGAAGAAGCATGGCCTACACAAGTAACTAAAACGGATAATGAAGAAGTTAAACTAACTTTTGAAAAGGGAGAATTAAAAGCAATTAACGAACAACAATTTGAACATCCAACGGAAGCAATTCAATACTTACAATCCATTGCTGGTCCTTTCGGAATAGGTAGAGATA
>JBAXVH010000175.1:0-3495 GCA_037129215.1 Bacteroidota bacterium
AAGAAATGCTGATGGTTCGGATATGTTTATACCGATTTATACTTCTGCAACAGGAAACAATATTATTATTACAAAACCTAATCGTACACCTACTTACAATATGGGGTACGAAACTATGACACCAACAGCTGGTTCTTCCGTTCCTGTTTCAGCTATATCTGCAGTTAGTGGAAACCTTTCACTTACTTTAAACGGGACTTCATTTGCTGCTACAACAGGTACTACTATCAGCGGAAATGCTACTGCAGTGGCAGGCAATAATCAGGTAATAGCATCACTTAACGGTGTAGCCTTTGATACTTTAAATTTCTATATAGCTGGTACGACTATCGTTAAAGATTTTGCTACAGGTTTAAATGAAGGCGTTAACTATTATGGTTGTTCAGACTCGGCTACTGTAATCCTTTTTGCTCCTAATAAAACAAGAGCAATGCTTATTGGTGATTTTGCCGGAAGCAACTGGTTGCCTCAAACGCAGTTCCAGATGAATAAAACTACTAATGGGAATTATTACTGGTATACTGTTCATGGATTAACTTCTGGTGCAGAGTATGCTTATCAATATATTGTAGATGATACAATTTATATAGCTGACCCTTATGCTGAAAAGTTTCTGGATCCTTGGAATGATAAATACATCAGTTCTTTAAACTATCCTAATTTAAAGGCTTATCCAACTAATTCAAATGTATCTTCTGGTAAAAATGGTTTTGTAAGTGTACTTCAATCCTGTGCACCACAATATAACTGGGATGTAACCAATTTTGTAAAGCCTGATAAAAGAAACTTAATAATCTACGAGTTACTGGTAAGAGATTTCTCTGCCAGAAAAACAACGTTTTCAGTTTGTGGTAACTATCAGGATGTATTGGATAGTATTCAATACCTAAAGAAGCTTGGTATTAATGCTGTTGAATTTATGCCTTTGGAAGAGTTTAGTGGCAATGATGGATGGGGTTATAATCCTGAATATCATTTTGCAGCTGATAAAGCTTATGGTACAAAAAATAAATTAAAAGAATTAATTGATTCTCTTCACAAAAATGGTATAGCAGTTTTGCTAGATGTTGTTTGGGATGATCTGGCCAGTACGAATGATCCTCAGGCTAAGCTATACTGGAACAATGCTACAGGATATGCTGCCAGCAATAATCCATGGTTAAATCCATTCAAAGAAAGTTGTCCTTATGGCGTATTTCAGAATGCAGATATCAACCATAGTTCTGCCTACACACAAAGCTGGGTAGAGAAATCTCTGGAATACTGGATTACTGAATTTAAAATAGATGGTTTCAGATTTGATCTTGCAAAAGGATTCTCTAATTCCTGGCTTGGTGAAGGCACATACGATGCAGCCCGTGTAGCTAATCTGGAAAGATATTATGATTACATTGTACCAAAACATCCTAATACATATATGATCTTAGAGTTTCTTGGAGGGCTTCCAAGCTCGGAAGAACAAGAGTATGTAAGACATGGATTTATGTGCTGGGGTGAAATGTGGAGTCAGTATACACAATGTGCAATGGGATACTCTACTAATAACGATATAGGACCATTAATGTGGAACTACGGTTCGAGGAATTATGCTTCTCCATCAGTTGTTGGTTATCCTGAAAGTCATGATAAAGAAAGAATGATGTATCAGAATGAAAAGTATGGTAATTCATCTGGTTCCTATAATGTAAAAAATCTTGCTACCGGCTTAGAAAGAATGGAAGCAGTAGGCGCTACTTTATTTACTGCACCTGGTCCTAAAATGATCTGGCAATTTGAAGAAAGAGGTTATGATTCTTCTATTGGTTCTAATGGTGGAAATACCGCTGATAAATTGCCTATGTGGAATTACATGAATGATCCAAACCGTAAACATTTATATGATACCTGGTCTAAAATAATTAAGTTCAGGTTGGCAAATCCTTCAGTTTTCAATAACACTCCTTTCTATTATGATTTCAATACCGACTTAATAAAAGTACTTTCAATAGGTGATCCTGATACCAGTAAAACACAGGTATTGGTAGTAGCTAATTTTGATGTAAATGCACAGACTAAAACATTGAATTTCTTTAAGAAGGGTGTATGGACTAATCTGATTAGTAATACTGGTGTTGGTACTTTAGGTACAGGTATTAATGGAGCAACAGGAACTAAATTCAGTATTTCAAATACTACACAGACTATATTATTGCAACCAGGGGAGTATCATATTTATGTAATCTCTTACAACAACATACTGCCATTAAATTTAATAAGTTTTACTGGACAAAATTGTCGTGAAAATGTATGTCTTAACTGGGTGACTTCTAACGAAGTTGATGTACAGAATATAATAGTAGAAAAGAGTGCAGATAGTAAAACATTCAATGAGCTGACGTCCTTAAATGCAGCAAATGGCAGTGAAAAAAATTATTATAATTACGAAGATAAACACCCATTTGCAGGACACAACTATTATAGATTAAAAGTGGTAAATAAAGATGGAACTTTCTCTTACAGTCAGATTGTAAATATTGAATATAATACCACTAAAGTTGAGGTTACTCCTAACCCTGCTAAGAACTTTATAGCTGTTCGTTCAACTGAAAACATCAATGGTATTGAATTAATTAACCAACAGGGAGAAGTATTGAAGAAATACAGCTTACCTGGTAATATCAATTCTAAATTAATCTCCATCAGCGAACTGACTTCTGGTTTGTATTTTGTAAGAATTAATACCGCTTCAGGAACTGCAACAAAACAAATTATCATAGCAAAGTAGACTATCTGTTTTCTTTTAATCACTGGCTTTCTAACCACTTTTATAAAGTAAATTAGAAAGACAGTGTTGTTTTATAGCTTCTATAAACTTACATTAAAGAGGTTTTATATAACCTTGTGCTTGTTTTAGGAATACTGTTCGATAAACGGTACATTTGCCGAATGACCGAACAGAAAGTAATCAGTACCCAGGAGAGCAGCAAGGATTTAATGTGTTTACTTCGTATTCAGGAAGCTATTGGTAAAATTCTGTTTTACGCTGGCAGCTATGGTAAACCCGATGTATTACTTTTTACCAATCACGAGAAAGATTACGAGGCTTCTTTACATCTTATGATGTTGATTGGAGAACAGGCGTATAATATTTCCGATAATACTAAAGAAGCTTTCCCTCAAATAAACTGGGAGCAGTTAAAGAGCTTCCGGACAATTGTTGCAAACGACTATTTAAGAATAGATAAACATGTAGTATCTACCTTAAAGAAAAGTGATATAACTGATCTTAGGGTTTTAATTACAGAATTTATAAATACACAACTCCTGCTGGGGGTATTTGCAAAAGAAGATATCTCGAAATGTAAGGGTAGCATTCAGTTTCAATATATCGACTTTGCTTCCTTTAAGTTGAATTAATAAGAAGCCCATCATTTTCTTTCATTACATTTTAAGATTTCATGTTAACTCAGCTTGTAGATTTGCGTTATTAATTAACCACTACTAAATTGTTTTCAT
>JBAXVH010000176.1:0-3471 GCA_037129215.1 Bacteroidota bacterium
TTATTCTTTCTGGTCCCGAGCCTCAGAGAACTATATTGGAAGAAAAGATATTAAAACAAGTAAAAGATAGTCCGTATAAAATAGCTTTAGTAAGAGGGTTACCTAATGACATGTTTAAAAGAGTAGAGACTAACAATTTACTTTATCTCAGTCACCTTCCAGGAAATGAACTAAACGAGCTTTTTTTAAAGAGTAAGTTCATAATATGTAGAGGTGGATATACTTCTTTAATGGAAATGATTGGACTACAAAAGAAATTGATTTTAGTTCCTACGCCTGCGCAGACAGAACAGGAATATCTTGCTGCATTATTACACTCCAGAAAATGGGCATTACATATAGATCAGGAGGATTTTAATCTTACCAACTCCATAAAAGAAGCAGAGTCTTTCCCGTATAATCTACCAAACCATAATGCATTTGAAAACAATCAATTACTGGAGCAAGCATTAAACTCGGTTATATAATAGAATATGGTATTTAATCAGTATTCATCTGTAGCATCTTGCAGTTCTCTATGTTCACTGTATTAGTATTAATTACTCTGTGATCCGCTGTGGCTCGGTAGCTCGGTGGTTCAATGTATTCTGTATTCCTCACGACTCACGCAGTATTTACACGATTCACGCCTCCTCTAAACGTTCTTAGGATAATCAAAGAACCAGAACTTATTGTTTCCTTCTTCAAAGTCCTCCCATTTTTCTATGGGTGTCTGAATAGCAAAAATGCCACAAGTAGGCATCTCGTCTATACGGGAATTAGTCAGTGTATTTACAAAGTAAGTGATTCCGGGATTATGGGAAAACAAGGCCACACTATTCAGTGAATTATCTAATCCTCTTATCGTTTTATAAAACACTTCTTCTCCTGCATGATATAGTTCGGGAACTGCAATTATATCGCTCTCCTTTTGATGGTAAGCTTTTGCAAAGAATGTAGCAGTAGTAAAGGCTCGTACAGCAGTACTGGAAACAAATTTGTCTATGATTATTCCTTTATCAACAAGACGTTTTGCCATAGCAGGAGCATCACGCATACCACGCTCATTAAGCGTTCTATCAAAGTCTTTTTGCAACATATTATCCCAGCTACTCTTAGCATGACGGATGATAAATAATTGTTTCATAATTTACGTTTTAATACAGGGAGATAGGAGTAAGAATATAGGAGACAGGAGAATACAAATACAGGTTACTTGTTGCAGGTTTCTGGTAACTAGTAACCAGCAACTTGTATTACTCTTGCCTCCTTGCCTTTACTCTATTTTCCCCAATACTCATATCCTAACAATTTCGCCAACTCCACTTTCGCCAGACATAATTGGTAGTCGTATTGTAATTGCGTAAGCGCTGCTTTCTGAACATTAGTAGCAGCGGCTGTTACATCCAGATTAGTAGCTACACCATTCTTATACCTTGAAGCAGTAATCTGTTGTGCTGTCTTTGCAGCATCCAGCTGACTCTTCGTATTCCTGATTCTTTCTATGTTGGTCTTTATATCGGTTAATGCCTGTTCTATATCTTTCTTATAATTTCCAGCTAAAGTATTCTGTGCTAATTCCTGTTGCTTTACAAAAGTTTCCTGCAGTTTCACCTGTTGTTTAGTTTTACCAAAACCATAGAGTGGCATCGAAAAAGAAACTGCTGCATTGTAGTTAAATCTCATTTCATTTACATTCGGTACATAGCCATTTTTAATGCCGGTAGCCGCATGTGCACCAATCATAGGTTTATCAGCAAGTTTAGCAATCTCTACATCTTTTTTAGCCTGTTTTATTTTGTCTTCAGCCAACAGGAATTCTGCATTGTTTTTCTGTGCAATAGCAGCGCCATCATCTGCATTTATAAAGTTGATATCAAAGTCGAAAGCACTTGCATCAGCACGCTTAATGCCTGTAGTATATTCCAATAAATTATATTGTTTTTCCAGACTGTTTATTAAGTCTACTTTTCTATTTCCTTCAGCATCAATATTGGTTTGCAGGTTCATCACATCTATCTTCAAAGCATCACCATTCTTCAGTTTGTTTTCGGTCAACTTCTTATTCTCTTCAAAGAACTGAATTACACTATCCTGAATACTGATTGCTTTTTGCAGATAAACTATATTGTAATAAATCACCGATACCTGATTGGCCAACTGTGTCTTAACAAACTGAATATTATGCTTAGCCAGTTGTATGTCATTCTTTGCCTTTGCCACATTGGCTTTTATTCTACCAAAGTCGTACAATGCATAAGTTCCCGATACCGATGTAGCAAGATTATGTACCGGTGCAAACTGAAATTCATTACCACCCAGTGGTACGGTTATCTTAGGCATCACATAAGCATAAGAGGCATCTAAACCTATATCCGGAGTCTTCGCCAGTTCCGTTAAAGCAAGTTTTTCTTCTGCAGTCTTTACGGTGTTCTCCACCTCTTTTACTTTAGGAAAATAAGAGAAGGATTGATTGATAAATCCCTTCAGCTCGGTATTTACTTTTACCTGTGCCAATGTTATATTAAAGGAGCATATTCCCACTCCAATTATGATTAATATTTTCTTCATCTATGCTGTGTTTTACGTTATTACTTTTTTATTAATGAGCCTCCGAAGCAGCCTTCATATTCGCATGTAATTCTGCTGTTGACTTCTTCTTAATCCTTAAGAAGGACACCAAAGGAATCACCAGGATAAAGAAAATAGTAATGAGCCTGAAGGTATCTAAATAGGATAAATAATAAGCCTGTCTATCTACATTATTACTAATCACGGTGAGTGCTTTAGTAGTTGCTGTACCCATATCTATACCGCCTCTGTTTACAAAGTTTTGCGCTATAGAATGAGACTGATTGGTAAAGGCTGCTGAGCCTTGTGTAAGGTTCGATACCAGATCCATTCTATGTTGTGCATAGCGCTGTGAGATATAGTTGTTAGCCATAGCAATACCAAATGCTCCGCCCAATTGACGAATCATATTATTCAGCGCAATACCCGAGGCATAATCCTTTGGTTGCAACCCTGCTACTGCCTGATTAATCAATGGTAACTGCACCATACTCATCCCTACTGCTCTCATGGCGAAAGGAAAAAAGAAGTCCCATTTACTTACATCCATACTCACCTGAGCACTTGTCCAGGTATAGCCAGAAAACAATAGAAACCCACAGACCACAAACGGTATGGGAGATACCCCCTTACTCATTGTTTTACCAATTATGGGCATCATGATAACCGTAATCATGGTTGGCGCCAGTAGTGTTAAACCGGTTTCCAATGGGGTATATCCAAGTGCTCTCTGTGCCAGTACCGGAAATACAAATACCGAAGTATATAAACCTACACCCACTACAAAAGTGAAGATGGTGGTAAAGGCCAGATTCCTGTTATTCAATACCCTTAAGTTCACTGCAGGCTTGTCTATACTTAATTCATACCAGATAAAAGAAGCCAGACCAACTACCGCCAGTATCGCACAGATTCTTATAG
>JBAXVH010000177.1:0-3466 GCA_037129215.1 Bacteroidota bacterium
TTTGTATACTGTTTATGTAAATTAAATAGCTTATTTTTTCAATTGAGAATGTATAAACAAACTGGTTATACTCTTATTTTCATAAGCATTACGAATTGCTATAGCAAATAAATCGGCAACAGAAAGCACGTGAATTTTAGAGGACTCTTTCACCAAAGGAATAGTATCACAAACAACTAATTCTTCCAGCACACTGTTCTCAATATTTTCATACGCATTACCACTTAGAATTGGGTGCGTACAAAGAGCTCTTACACTTTTAGCCCCTTTATCTTTCAACAATCCAGCAGCTTTTGCCAGAGTTCCACCGGTATCACATATATCATCAATCAGTATTACATCTTTTCCAGTAACATCTCCTATCACTACCATGCTGGCAATTTCATTGGCACGTTTACGATGCTTATCACATATAACCATATCTGCACTAAAGTAGCTGGCAATTTCTCTTACTCTATTGGTACTACCAACATCAGGAGCAGCAAAAGTAAGGTTCTCTATTTTAAGACTTTGAATGTATGGAATAAAGATGGCAGAACTATCCAGATGATCAACAGGTATGTCAAAAAACGCCTGAATCTGAGGAGCATGCAAATCCATAGTAATTACTCTGTTGGCGCCAGCAGCTTCTAATAAGGAAGCTACTAGTTTACTACCAATAGCAACTCTTGGCTTATCTTTTCTATCCTGACGGGCATATCCATAATAAGGAATAACAGCAATTATTTTGTAAGCACTTGCTCTTTTTGCAGCATCAATCATCAGTAATAATTCCATCAGATTTTCTGCTGGAGCAAAAGTACTTTGAACAAGAAAAACATAATCGCCTCGAATACTTTCTAAAAATACAGGCTGGATTTCGCCATCACTAAATCTTTGAATGTTTACTTTTCCTAATGGAGCACCAAAACGCTGGGCAATCTTTTGTGCAAGGTGTTTCGAACCTAAACCAGCAAATATCTTAACGGATGGATTCATTTTTGCTTTATATATCGGTGAAGCCGCGAAGATAGATAGTTGCAAATAATAACAAGATGATTTTTACGCATACGTGGGGATAATTGTTTTTTTAATTTGTACTAAGTTTACAGTATAGCAAAAGTCTTGGTTTTAAAAGTTATTGAATCGGTAGAAAAGATACCCATTTTCACCTATTAAATAAATTACTTCTTATAGAAGATCTTGAGAGCTATATAAACAAAAACTCCCCCTGATATTCAGAGGGAGTTTTTAGTTATTTTGAAATAATATTATTATTTCTTTTCAGCATCAGCTGCAGCGTCAGCAGCATCACCTTCCAGTTTTGCTCTGATACCAGCAAGTGCACCTAAATCACCTAAAGTAGCTTTTTCTACTTTAGCCTGAATAGTTTTCACTGCTTTCTTAGTTTTCTCGTTCTCTGCTTCAACCTCTTTCTTTGCAGATTGTTCTGCCTGAACCTGAGCTTGTTCCCATATTCTGTTATGGCTAAGAACGATTCTCTTTTCGTTTTTATCAAATTCAATAACAACAAAGTGTGCAGATTCTTCTACAGCAACTTGTTTGCCATCTTCTTTGAATAAATGACGGTTAGGAACAAATGCTTCAATACCGTAAGGTAATTGAACTAAAGCACCTCTGTCTTCTTTTTTAACTACCATTGCTTCGTGGATTGTACCTACAGCAAAAGTATCTTCTAAAGCAGTCCAAGGATCTTCTTCTAATTGTTTGTGTCCTAACTGAAGTTTACGATTATCCTTATCTATTGATAAAATAATTACTTCAAGGTTGTTTCCAACTTTTACGTATTCAGATGGGTGATTTAAACGTTTCAACCAGCTTAAATCGCTGATATGAACCATACCACCAATACCAGTTTCAAGTTCTACAAACACACCATAAGAGGTAATATTCTTAACAACACCAGAATGTCTGCTTCCTTCAGGGAATTTAACTTCGATAGTGTTCCAAGGATCCTGGCTCATTTGTTTGATAGAAAGACTCATCTTACGAGTGTCTTTATCTAATGTAACCACCTTAGCTTCGTACTCATCTCCTAATTTGAAGAATTCCTTAGCATTGATTGGTGCATTAGCCCATGTAATTTCACTTACGTGAACTAAACCTTCTACTCCTGGAGTAATTTCCAAGAAAGCACCGTAATCTTCAATATTTACTACTCTTCCTTTCACTATACCTCCTTCTACTAAAGTTTCAGGTAATACATCCCAAGGATGTGGCGTTAATTGTTTCAATCCTAAGCTGATACGTTTTTTATCATCATCGAAATCAAGAACAACAACCTGTAATTTCTGATCAAGTTTCAACACCTCTGTAGGGTGAGAAATTCTACCCCATGAAATATCGGTGATATATAATAAACCATCTAAACCACCAAGATCCATAAAGGCTCCGAAGTCTGTGATATTCTTCACAATACCTTCTAATACCTGACCTTTCTCTAACTTGCTGATAATTTCAACACGTTGAGCTTCGATATCGCTTTCAATTAATGCTTTATGAGAAACAACAGCATTCTTAATAGTTTCATTAATTTTAACTACCTTAAATTCCATTACCTTTCCTACAAACTGATCGTAATCAGAAACTGGCTTAACATCAATCTGAGATCCTGGTAAGAATGTTTCCATACCAATGATATCTACAATCAAACCGCCCTTAGTTTTGCTGGTAACTGTACCAGTAACAACTTCACCAGTTTTATGTAACTCAACAATTCTTTGCCAAGCTCTGAAGATTTTAGCAGATTTTCTACTTAAATGCAGATTACCGTGTTTGTCTTCTTTTTCCAATACCATTACTTCTACAACATCACCAGTTTTAAGCGTTGGCATATCTCTGAATTCATTCAAAGAAATTAGACCATCACTTTTAAACCCGATATTGATAACAGCATCAGTAGTAGTAACGCCAACAACATCACCATTTAAAATCTGACCATCATCAATTTGTACGAAAGTGTTTTCATACACTGTTTCATACTTTAATCTTTCCGCTTCAGGATAGTAGCTGATGTTACGTTTATCAACACTCCAGTCAAATTCATCATGAGGTGTTTCTACATAAACTTCTTCTACTACAACTGGTGCAGCAACTTCTTCAACTACAGCAGGAGCTGCAGCTTCTGCTTCAACAGCAGGTGTTTCACTTACAACAGCAACTACTTCTTCAGAAGGTGCTGCCTCAGTTGTTGCTTCAACAACTGATTCTACAGGAGTGTTTGTTGTCGCAGTAGGAACGTCTGCATTTTCTGCAGCACTGTTTTCCTGTGCATCTGCGTTTAATTGTTTTAAAATATTCATTATATAATCCCAATGTTTTTAAATTGGGAGCGCAAAAGTAAGGAAAAGTATCTTTCAGTCTATCATTTAAGCCTAAAATATGTGTTCAGATTGCTAAAAAACAGATGAATTATTACAAATTATATCAATTAATATTCTTACTGAAGCAATTACCTCTCCAATAG
>JBAXVH010000178.1:0-3463 GCA_037129215.1 Bacteroidota bacterium
AATTGACAATTATCAATTGAATACATAAAATAAGGGCTGTTGCAGATTTGCAACAGCCCTTATTATTTAGCGGAACGTGTTATCCTTTATTTCTTTATGAATGATAAACTATAGCTATCAATTCCATTTACATATTGAATATAATAGTTTCCAGTTGGTAAAGCTTCTACAGGAATCAGGTTGGATGTACTTCCTATTGTTGGGAAAAATCTCTGTACTAATCTGCCTGCAGTATTTACTATTCTAAATTCAGAAGTTGCAGAAGCTGGACCATGTTCTAATTTCAGGAAATTAATTACAGGATTAGGATATGCCTGCAGCGTAATAGCAGGATGTGTTTCTACCTGTATAATCTTACTATAAGTAAACTCACCCGTTTTATCAATCATTTTTAATCGGTAATAAACAACGTTACTAACTGGCAACTGATAATCGGTAAACTGGTAGCTATTCTCCCCTACTGTTGATTTAGCAAACACAGAACCAACAGAAGTAAAATCGTGACCTGTTGCGCTTCTTTCAATGCTGTATTCTGCAAGATTTAATTCGTTAGCAGTATTCCAGTTCAGATCAATCTGTTTGTCTTTTTTATGAGCAGTAAAGCTAACAAGATTTACAGGCACAATTGCCTCTACTATTCCTTTGAACTTTACATCTTTAATCATACCATATCTACCTGCAGTAGAACTACCACAACTAAAGTATATTCTAAAAGTAAATCCTTTACCAGGAACATTATCAACTCCATTTGCTCCATTTAATGCAAACTTGTAATTATCAACTGTTCCGGAAGTATTTTTATTAATAACAACAGGAGTAGCAAAAGTTGCTCCGGTTAATTCAGTAGAATCAGCAATAAATCCATCTTTGGAATATACGATGGCCATTTTGGTATTAGAATTGGTATTATAAAAGTCTGCATTTAGTATAACAGAATCAATTCTAATTTTATAGTAAGGACCTACAATCATTGGAGTGACCTGAAATTCTTCGTAATAAGAACGATTCAGATTACCTCCCGGACCACCAGCTGATGTACCCCAACCTCCATCGATAGTGGCACTAGCACCAAATGCTTGTCCAAAAGCAGTACTATATGCTGGCACAGCAGCAGCGGTACCTAAAGAAGCATATAAATTATTGAATCTTGGAGTAGTTCCTGCAAGAAACTGATTACGGACAGCAGCACTATCTGCATTCGATATAGTCATAGGCCATTCTATAATAGTTACCAGATTTAAAAGAGGAGTATTTATAGTAGAACCAGATACTTGTACAGCAGTAGAAATTGCTCCTGTACCGGTAGTAATATTAGTAATATTACCAGTCCATGTGCCTACTGTATTGGCATTCAAACGAACCAATATAGTTTTAGTAGGAATTGAATCGGCAGCTCTGGTAATAACCAAAGGATTAGCATTGGTGAACCAGGTAGTACCAGCATCAGCAGAAACTTCGAAGTTAGCTGGAGGAGTAACCGTTACATCAGCTACAAGATTAAACCCTTTTACTGTATAAGATTGTGTTGCAGAAGGGGCCGCAGGACTTAAACTTTGAATAAAACTACCTAATACACCAAGGGTTTTAACGGTAGGTGCACTTGAAATAGAAACGGTATCTGTAATGTGTGAAAGAACCGTTCCAGGTAAGGTAGCTTTCACTACATAATAATAAATACTTCCTGCAGGAGGAAAGGCATCAGTAGCACTGAAGTTAATAAGTGAATCGGTTGTAGCGGTTGTAGAAGAAATACTCTGGAAAGACACTTTATTATCTATTGAGCGATACAATTGATAAACTACGCCTGTCATAGGCCAGCAAACATTCCAAGTAAAAGAACTGGATGAGGTTCCTTTTACACCTTTAAAATTTGCTATTGCCAACTCTGGTAATTTATAATTACAAAAGTCAGTTCTGGTAGTGCAAGGATCCCAGCCTTTCAGGATGTTAGGAAGATTATATCCGGTAGTATCAGCCAATTGTTTAGACCATGAAATTCTTTTGGAAACATCCATTAAGGAACCATCAAATCTTTTTGTTTTATATTCAGCATCGGTAATAACGGAAGTATCTGTACCTGCATCCCATACAGCCCAGCCAACAGGATTAATGGTAGAACCCATAAAACTATTTATAAAAGCAACTTTGTTATTGGCAGTAACTCCACTGGTAGCATTATTCCATGGTCGCCCAAGGAAATAGGAAGTAGTGCCTGTATGTGCTGGTAATTTACAGTCTCTGAATACATAGCCAAAAGCCTGTCCAATAGTTGTATTGGCAGCAGTTATGTAGGAAGAGCCACCTGATGGTCTTGCCTTTGGATAAATAATACAGGAATCAAAAACATCAATTGAACTACCAAAAATAAAATCGATTGTACCATCTATATAACAGCTTTTAAAATAGTGTCTTGGATTACCGGAACCTTTAGTATACAAAGTATCCTGAAAGCCAGTGAAAATACAGTTTTTAAAAGCTGCTCTGTCAGCATTAATCTGAAAAGCAACAGCCTGAGTACCTGCGAATCCTGCAGCAGCGGCTGAATCGTAATTAAATGTGTTGGCGAAAGTTATATTCATTGCCGTAAAATCGCTTGCATTCACTGTTAATGTAGCAGAACCTGCTGTACCATAAGTTCCACCTGTAGGAGTAGGTAAACCAGCAGCAGCATTAAAAGCGAGAATTGTTTTTGCAGAACTCTCTCCTATTATCTGAATAAATGGTTTATTGGAAGGAATAGTATCCTTCTCGAAATAAAAACCATTCTTCACCATTATTACATAAGGACTTGCCAATGTAGCGGTAGTTGGAGCCGCCGCAATAGCTGCTTTTATAGTCGTATAATTTCCCGAACCATCCTGAGCAACGGTTACTGTCTGCGCAGAAACAGCAGATACCATCACAATTAAAAATGAAAATAAACAGATGACTTTTTTCATAATATGCAAGTTTAACAAGGCTCAAAGTTATTATTGGATAACCTTAAACGCCTTCATTCATGTATAAATTATTGTGCAAACGATTGCAACTTTTCTATTATTCTTTTATAAAAATAATTGGTTTAGGTGTAATATCCTCCATTAATAAAAAGTAGGTTCCTTTGGCTAATGAAGCTATAGATATTTTTGTATAGTCTGCATTCACAAATGAAAGTACTTCTTTAACTAATTGCCCCTGAGCTGAGAAAATCTTAATGTGCATCTTCTTATTACTCTTTTCATGTACCAGCTTTATTTCATCTTTAGCCGGATTTGGGTTAACCTGTAATAATGTATTGATATCTCTTATGGTTATTATTTTGCTATAAGCATAGATACCTGATTTGTCAATCATTTTTAACCGATAATAAGTAACTTCTTTAGACCAGCTATTATCCAATGATTTATAATCGTGTGTACCAGCTGTATTAAGTGCATCTACTTTTGTGCAGTAATTAAAATTGAACCCATCAAAACTTTTTTCT
>JBAXVH010000179.1:0-3449 GCA_037129215.1 Bacteroidota bacterium
GATTTAATATAGTGTGACAACTCAAAAATGGTCCGCTTTAACAGCGCTATATATTTGCACAGATTAGTTTTTTAAAATATAGTAAATGAGTGCTAAAGAATTCTATGATAATTATGTTACTTATCAGGTAGAATCCGGTATAAACGACCGGATATATAGCCTCTATAAAAGGCTTTCTAAAATAGGTATTCCTTCCAACATAAATGTTCTGGAGATTGGTTGTGGTATTGGCAGAATCACTTACTTATTATCAAAGAAGATTAAAACAGGAAGTATAGAAGCAATGGATTTAAGTCCTAAATCTATCGAATATGCACAGAAGCATTTAAAACAACATAACCTGTCTTTCTACGCATCAGATATATTTGATTTCAGTCCTAAGAATAAACCATACGACTGGATATTATTGTTCGATGTGCTGGAACATATCCCTGCTGAAACTCATGATGATTTGTTTTTAAAACTAAGTTCCTGGATGAAAGAAGGCTCCCAGATAATCATCAACCTACCCAATGCAGATTATACTTTATACGATCAAAAGAATAATCCGGATGCCTTACAGGAAATTGATCAGCCAATATACATAGAGCAGCTAATCAGTTCTTTTGCAAAAGCGTCTTTAGCATTGGATTATTTTGAGACCTATAGTGTATGGGTGAAAAACGACTACCATTTTATAGTAGTCAAAAAGAAAGAACCATTCACCGAAAAATCATTGAACCAGGAGCGAAATCTTTTTGATAAAATAGCACTTAGAATAAACAGAGTACTCAGAAAAGTAAAGTATAATTTCCCTAAATAATATACCTTAATCTTTACTTATTACTTACAACTTACTTGCTATCATAAAACGCCTTCATAATAAACCAGGCTTTCTTCTTCTCGCCTTTATCAGATAATAAACCCTTTCGGTTCCACCCATTCTGATACGTAAGATTCATACGGTTAGGCGCCCTGAAATCAGCCAGCACCCAAGGACAGGTTCCTCTTAGATTGGGCATCTTGCTCATCATCTTCAGATTATCTTTATACAGCTTTTCCTGATATTCTTCATTCCACAAGCCTGCCGAATCAGCGGTGCCATGTTGTCCATATTTCGATTCTCCACCAAACTCAGTCATAATGATTGGTTTCTGAACTATAGTTTGAAAAACAACGCTACCATCTCCTTCCGGCCAAGGCTGATACCAACCCAGGTAACTATTTAAGGCAATCACATCAAGTACCTTACATAGGGTATCGTTGACTATAATTTTATTCCCCTCTCTGGTAAACTGATAGAGCGCAGCAGATACTAATCGGGTGTCATCCAGTCCACGAACTATGCCCGCCATTTTGGTTAATACATTATTTCTATCATTCGACTGTTTTGTCTCGTTGGCAATACTCCATATAATAATACTACAATGATTTTTATCGCGGCTAATCATTTCTTTAAGCATATTATCGGCCTTCTGTAATATAACAGGATTATCAAATGCGATGCCTTGCCATAATGGAATTTCTTCCCACAACATAATGCCCATTTCCTCTGCCATTCTAATAGTATGCTCGCTTTGAGGATAGTGTGTAAGTCTTACAAAATTGCACCCAAGCTCTTTAGCCCATTGCAACAATTTTCTGGAGTCTTCAACAGAGGTTGCTCTTGCAATTCTTTCGGGTACTTCTTCATGGAAATTAACCCCTTTTAAGAATATCGGTTTTCCATTCAGTATAATATCGGTCCCTTTTACTTCAATACTTCTAAAGCCTATTTTCTCTGTAATCGTCTCTTCCTCCGATGCAAAGGAAACAAGGTATTGATTAGGGGTTTCTGGTGACCATAATTTTACATCAGCTTTAAATCCAGTGGCAGCATATCCCATAGAATCTACCGTCATTGTCTTCTTAATACCAGCATCAGGTATAGATAAAACAATATTTTTATTACGTATTCCTTTATCAACTTTCACCCATGCTTCTATTTCAGTAGTAGATCCTTTCTTCAGTTGAATAAAATAATCTTTTATAATATGTTTTGGCGTTTCTATTATAGATACATCACGGGTAATGCCACCGTAATTCCACCAGTCGTAATTCATTGCAGGAATAGCATCTTCTTTGCGTTGACTGTTCACTTTCACAATCAGTTTGTTTATTCCCTTTTTTAAAGAATCCGTTACCTCAAACTGGAAAGGAGTAAACCCGCCTTCATGACTCCCCAATAGCGTACCGTTCAGGTATACATCTGTCTGGTAGTTTACGGCTCCAAAATATATAAAGTATCTTTTATTGTCTTTGGGTTGATAGTCAAAAGCCTTCTTAAACCAGATATTTCCTTCATAATAAAACAAATGAGGATCCTGCGAATTCCAGTCACCGGGTATATTCATTTCCTGTTGATCAGTAAATGCATATTCAATGAATTCTGTTGGCTTCTCCGCTTTTTTATCTTTATAAATTTTCATACCAGTACCACGGTTGTACCAATCTACAATATATTGCCACTTACCATTTAAAGAGATCGTTTTACGACCCTCAATATTGTTCAAAAAATTTTGTGCTGAAACATTTGTAGCACAACAAATCAGTGTAATTAATATGCAGAAAATCTTTTTCATACTGGTCTGGTAAATCGTTAGCAATAATCAGGTAGATACAAAAATATTGAGAAAACAACTTCTGTAGCATACATTATTTGAAAAGGGTTGTTTCTAATTGTAGAAACAACCCTTTTTTATTGATACGTTATAGAATGATTAATATGCTCTGGAGATATGAGGCGTCCTAACTGCTATGGTCTGCAACAATTACCCATTCACCTTTTATTTTCTGGAATAATAAAGTATAATAACCCGAGAGGTTGCCTACTGTTCTTTTTAGAAACCATTTGCCAGTAACAAAATAGTATTCTTTTGAAAGTCTTTTTATAGAAATAACGGTGCTTGTAAAATGCCCCATCACACTGGTGTCGGTATAGCTTTTCTGATAGTTCTTTAAGGTATTGTCGTATCCATAGTGTGGGCCGTTTTTACCAATAAATAAAAGGCTGTCATTGTTCCAGTAACCAATCATAAATTTATCCAGTCGACCTTCGTTCCAGGCAGCCTCCTGATTGGACAGTATCTTTTTAATAGTTTGCTCATCTTTGTTTTGTGCAGTAGCTTCAATAGATAACAGTATAAGTGCGCAGACTATTAAATATTTCATGATGCTTTATTTGGGTAATAATAATCTTTTTTATTCCTGCTCATTATAGTATTCTTTATTCGCCTCTTCTTTTAATGGATAGTTGTTTCTGCTGCTATTATCATCTTCTCCATTTCTATCCTCGCTTTGTAAGTGATCGCCTTCTTTTTTAATTTCTTTGGGTAAAGAAGAATCCTTTGGTGTTTCGGTTTTAGCCGAATCTACTTTTGTAGGAACCGGGGTAATTGTAGTATCTTTTTTTGCTGGCTCTACCGTAGGAG
>JBAXVH010000018.1:0-12995 GCA_037129215.1 Bacteroidota bacterium
CTATCAGCCTGTTCAGTTGTCCTTGTTGCCTTTGCAGGTGTTCTTCACCTGCAATAGCTCTCTTAACTTCATAAATCTTTAAATGCTTTCCCATATTCATTTCTAAATTTCTTCTTTTTTGTCTTAATCAATTCTAAGGTTATTATTAATCTGTTCCATTAATAAATCGATTCCCCTTTTCTCTATTATATTCTTACAAACCCACCTTTCAATATTACTAATCTACTTCTTAAAAGATGATAACTTAGTTATCAATCTAATTATTACAACTCCATAAATAGTAATGTAGAAATGATTTTTCAGAATAATAGTACACTCTCTTTTTATTATGCTTATTTTCCATAAAAGATGTCAATTATTCCTGATAATAATTACTGCCAATAAATTTTTCCAGTATAGCTTCCGCAGATTCCGTATAGTATTCCGATATTAAATTAATGCATTCCGCTAAATCCGTTTTTCATTCCGCTCTTTCCAAACCCATACCACTCATTTCATAATTCATTCCAGCCACACAAATTAATATTCCGCTTTATTTTTTATCTATAAACAGTACATAATTAATCATTCCGCTATTACTAAGGTTCATTCCACTAAAATGACCTCTTATTCCGCAATATCTTTATCATTAGTTTCAATTGTTTATCAGAATCGCACATTTTCAGCAATCATTTCCTGTACGTTTTAACGGCTTAATTCAACTTAAATCTGTTTTTTACAGTAGTTAATTGTATATTTTTCTAAAAAAATTAGCAAAATATTTGGCAGTACTAAATAAATTAGTAATTTAGCGCTAAAATTATTAGTATGTCAAATATTGGAAAGAACATTGTTTATCTAAGAAAGAAGAACAAATGGACTCAGGATGATCTGGCGTCTATACTAAAAGTTAAGCGTTCGCTTATTGGTTCCTACGAGGAAGAAAGGGCTTCTCCGAAGCTTGATTTAATCTATAAAATGATTGAATTGTTCGATATTTCTATGGAGGATCTTGTATCTAAGAACTTAGGGGAAACTACTACTAAGGATGATTATACTTCCCGTAGATTATTGATGAAGCTGAACTCGACTGCAAAGGACAATTCTATTGTTTTTGTACCCATGAAAGCAGCGGCAGGCTACCTGAACGGGTATGCCGACCCTGAGTTTCTGGATGAATTAAACACTTTTACGCTTCCAATGATTGCTCCGGGCAATTATCGCGCTTTTGAAATAGTGGGAGATAGTATGTTGCCTACCCCAAGCGGAAGTGTGGTAATAGCGGAGCGGGAGGAGAGTTTTGATAATATAAAACCGACCAATGCCTATATTCTTTTGTCGAAAAACGAAGGAATTGTATATAAAAGAATCAGCAAAGTGAATGAAACCAAGGAGCTTTCTTTAATAAGCGATAACCCTGTTTATCATCCTTATAAAGTAAAGTATACCGATGTACTGGAAATGTGGAAGGCGGTATATGTGCTGAATAAAGCGGATGAAATGATTAATCTTTCCAAGGGAATCAGGGACTAAAAATGCTGATTTTTGAATGTTAAATGTTGAATGAACAATTTAATATTTAACATTCAACTTATAGCACAATGAAATGTTCGCTTTTTATTTGTAACATGAAATTAGTTTATAGCTTTCTTTTCCTGTTATCTGTGCTGACTTTTACAGCTTGTAAACACAAAAAGAATATTCCGGATGTTTCGAAAGTATCCGTAAATGTGGAACTTAAAAGATTTGAAGTAGATTTTTTTAAGTCAGACACCAATAATATAGCTGCTGCCCTGGATAGTTTAAGTGTAACTTATCCTATGTTCCTGAAAGATTATTTATATAATATTCAGGCTTTCCCACCCAATCAGGACAGTGTTTTAAAATATTCAAGACTATTCCTTACTGATAAACTATACAGAGCAATTAAGGACACTACTTTAATTGTGTTTGATAATAAAACACTTGAATCTATCCGCGCAGATATTGAGAAAAGTTTTAAATACGTAAAATACTATTTCCCTGATTATACTGCCCCCAATACCATTTATACATTTGTTGGTCCACTGGAAGGTACGGGCAATGCAATTACCTATCAGCGAACTACCAAGGGATTAGCTATTGGTTTACAATCTTATCTTGGTACAGGTTTTTCGGTATATCAGAATCAATATATCAGTCAGGTATACCCATTTTATAAATCGAGAAGGTTTAGTAAAGAATATATTGTGGTAAATTCTATTCAGAATGTGATTGAGGATTTGTATCCTGCAAGGGTTTCTGGTAAGAATCTGATACAGCAAATGATAGAATTGGGTAAAAAAATGTATCTGACAGATCTTTTTCTACCAGAGGTTGCTGACTCACTTAAAATTGGTTATACAGGAAGACAGCTGGAAGGCTGTTATAAAAATGAAAAAAATATCTGGGCATTCTTTGTAGAAAATAACCTACTGTTCGAAAAGGAACCTAATACGATTGCTACCTATTTAAATGATGGTCCGGCAACACCGGAGATCAGTCCGGAATCGCCCGGCTTTATTGGTCAATTTGTAGGATGGCAGATAGTAAAGAGCTGGATGGAAAAGCACCCCAAAGCCACCATAATAGATTTATTACAAACTCCTGAAGCAAAAATATTCGACGAAGCGAAGTATAAGCCTTAATTGTCTGGATACCTGGTTCATTATCTCAGGCTATTGCGGATTTACGTGAGTCGAGAAAGTACATCGTGAATCGTGAGAATACAGCGTGAGTCGTGAGGAATACAAATACATTGAACCACAGCGTCACGACGGCACGGAGTTGCACAGCGTAATTTTTTTAATACAAATACAGAGAACAGAGAGAATCGCAAGCGATTTAGCGATTTAAATAGGGTAAAGTTTGTTTAGGACAGCCAATAATGTTGGTTAATTTGCCTGATACTTTACTGCAATTCTGGGTATTTCAATTCCTAAATTGATGTCTTAGCTTTAATAGGAGATGTTTTAAGTACCTTAAATATGTTAAATAATGTTAAAAATAATTATTTTAAATATTCATGCAGCGTTTTAAATGTGTCTTTTGTCATTGTTTAGTTGATAAAATATTAAGAACTTGAGGGTTTATTGATTATTTTCGCGGACTTGAAATAGCCGCTTAAGCAACGGTTAAGCCTTAATTAGGAACTAATATGTCGAATGGATTTATAAATACTTCAGAAAATATTGTAGTGAAAAGTATATCTAAAGAGAACTTATTGATTAAAAGGGTAATGGATATAGTGATATGTATCCTATTGTTGCCTGTTGCTATTCCATTAATGTTGTTAGGCTTATTTTTAATGTATATTACTTCTAAAGGCCCCGCTATATTCACTCAAAAGCGTGTAGGGCTTGATGGAAGAATTTTTACTATCTACAAAATAAGAACAATGACCCATTGTTCTACAGGATATATAGATCATACGGTTGCAAATGATTGTAGAATAACAAAGATTGGTTCTATTCTTAGAAAAACAAAGATTGATGAGCTTCCTCAACTGTTTAATGTACTGATTGGTGATATGAGCTTAATAGGCCCAAGACCAGAAAGAGCTGAAATAGTAGAAAAATGTTCTCAACAAAGCAATTACTATCAGTTCAGACATGTTGTAAGACCAGGTATTACTGGTTGGGCTCAGGTAAATAACCCTGTTGCTACTCCAGAAGAAAATTTACAGAAACTGGAATACGATCTTTATTACATTAACAACTATTCCTTGAAACTGGAAGTACAGATTTTAATGAGAACTGTAGGTGTAGTTTCTTCCTTACAAAGTTTATAATAAGATAATTGCTTATAAATAAAAAGCTCCCATTTGGGAGCTTTTTATTTATAGGGTAGTTATATAGCTACAATCTGATTCTGTAATAAATCTTCGAAAGTGTCCCGTCTTCTTATCAGGTGTAATTCGTTGTTGTGTAATAAAACTTCTGCTGGTTTGAATCGACTATTGAAGTTGCTACCCATTTCGAATCCATATGCGCCTGCATTATAAAATACTAAATAATCGCCTTCTCTTACTTCAGGTAATTTTCTATCGGTAGCAAATGTGTCTGTTTCACAAATATTTCCCGTAACAGTATAAGGCTTCTTTTCAGCATCTGGGTTACTTAAGTTATCAATATAATGATAGGCATCATAAAACATAGGTCTAATCAAGTGATTAAAGCCCGTATCTACCCCTGCAAAGCAAGTTTTAGGTGTATCCTTCATAACGGCAACCTGTGTAACTAAATAGCCTGATTGGCTTACCAGGAACTTACCTGGTTCGAACCATAGCTGAAATCTTTGACCGGTAGATGCATTTGGATGGTTGTTGAAAACATCCTTTAGCAACTCTGCCAGATGAATTATATCTGTTTCCTTATCTCCATTTCTGTATGGGACTTTAAATCCACTGCCTAAATCTATACAAGTTAAGTATGGAAAGGAAGGAATTAAATCATAAATAACTTCTACGCCCTGTACAAAAACTTCAACATCTTTAATATCTGATCCTGTATGAAGATGTAAAACATTTACTTTCAGATTATATTGTTTTACAATTTCCAATACTTCCGGCATTTGCTCGATAGGAATGCCGAATTTGCTCATATCGTGGCCCGTGGAAATCTTTATATTGCCTCCACCCATAATATTAGGACGGATACGAAGACCAACCGGATAGCTATCGCCATACTGTTGTCCAAATTTGATTAAGTTGGATATACTATCAATATTAATATATACGCCATAGCTGGCTACTTCCTGAATTTCACTAAAGGCGATACCATTGGAAGTATATACAATTCTATCGGGTGTGAAGCCGATATGTATAGCTAGCTTTACTTCATTTACAGAGCTACAGTCTACACTGGAACCTAAATTGAATAAATGTTTAAGGATATTAATATTCGTCAATGCTTTACAGGCATAGAATATCCTGGTGTCGTAACCACTGAAGGCATTCACTAATTTATTATACTGTTTAGTAATTCTCTGAGAATCGTAAACGTATAAAGGTGTTCCAAAAAGAGATGCTGCTTTTAATAACTGATTGTTGGGTGCTTGCTCTAATACCATGCGGCAAATATATATAACCTACTAATGGGTCTTTGTTAGAAAGAATAAAAAATATATTTATCGAATTTATCTTATTTATTGCTGCTTTTAGTAGACTATTTTAAATAAAAAGGGCAATATTTTGTAAGACATAATTTAGATTAAGTTAGCAGCTTAGACACAAATTCGTATATGATGTAAATACATATTATTTACTATTTTAATTAACAAATTCAACTAATTTATATTCTTGGATAATAAAAAGTTGAAAAGTTGATTTTTCTATAACAAGTTTTGATATTAAATGGAGGGTGTTTAAGTAGGTGTTTTGTAGCAGAGATAAGACAGTGCAGCTTTTTTATGCTACATAAAGTTGTTATAGTTTGCTATTGTATAGCAGGTATTATAGTGTGATGTTTGTACTGTCAAAGCGAATAAATGACAGCGTTTTATGAAAATTAATACTATTTATTTCACTTCTAAATATGAACAAAGCAGCAATAACAAGGCTGCAGAAATTTTATGTTTTAATATTATATATCCTTACAACGAAATTAATAACAGCATATCAGAAATCAGTCAGAAAATCAGTCAAGGTCTCCGTTCTTTAAGAGCCAATATCCAAAATTCAGTATCTAATAAAAACTATGTGCTGTTACTTACCCTCTTTACTTTTAAAGAGGGTAAGGAGTAAGGATTTTCAATAAATTGAAGTTCCGTCTTTAGAATATTTAATTTGATTCCAATATAAATCCAAAATTTAAAATTCAATATCCTGATGAAAAATGATTTTAAAAGCAGAAACACTAATAATATAAATAAGCAGGAAGAGTTGTATAAGTAATTCTTAAATAACTTTTTATAAAGAACTTACGGCAAATGATTTGTATATATATATATATATATATATTGTAATGAATTCTAAAAATATGGATAGTAAAAACTACTACAATGTTGATGAGACTGTTAGTCCAAATGAAAAAAGAACAATCACTATAGTGGCTGTGATTTTAGGTATTTTAGCAATTACCACTCTTTATTATTCTGTTAGGGGGTAACAATAAATCAATTATAAATTAATTTAAAGGCTTTTACGATAGATAGAATCTGTCGTAAAAGCCTTTTTTTTACTGTCAATATGTCATATAAAACTCAGCTGGTATTTACTTTGATAAATCAGCGTCACAAATAATTTTACACTATGCAAAAAGGTCAGATAAGAGTTCAGACGGAGAACATTTTTCCGATTATTAAAAAATTCCTTTACAGCGAACATGATATTTTTCTTCGCGAATTAGTCAGTAATGCAACTGATGCATCTCAAAAAATTAAAACACTTTCTTCTATTGGAGAAGCGAAGGGTGAACTGGGAGAACTGAAAATTAATGTTATCCTTGACGCAAAAGAAAAGATACTTACGATTGAGGATAATGGGGTAGGTATGAGTAAGGAAGAGGTAGATAAATACCTTAACCAAGTTGCGTTTAGTGGGGCTGAAGAATTCCTTACAAAATATAAAGATGCCAATATTATTGGTCACTTTGGATTAGGTTTTTATAGTGCCTTTATGGTAGCAGAAAAGGTAGAAGTGATTACCCAAAGCTACAATCTGGAAGCACCAACTGTATACTGGAGTTGTGATGGTAGTCCGGAATTTGAATTATACGAAGTAGAGAAAAAAGGTCGTGGAACTAAAATTATTCTTCATATTAATGAAGAAAGTAAAGAGTTCTTAGAAGCTCATAAGATTAAAGCTATTCTGGATAAATTCTGTAAGTTTCTACCTATTCCAATTTTCTTTACAGATGTAGCTGAAGAGAAAAAAGAGGATGATGTAATAGCACCTATTAATAATACCAATCCTATCTGGGTAAGAAAACCTAGTGAACTTACTAAGGAAGACTATGAAAAATTTTATAGAGAACTATATCCATATGGGGAAACACCATTGTTCTGGATACACCTGAATGTAGATTATCCATTTAATCTTACGGGAATATTATATTTTCCTAAGATTAAACAGAGCTACGAAATTCAGAAAGATAAGATTCAATTATATTGCAATCAGGTATTTGTAACCGATGAGGTTAAAGATATTGTACCTGAATTTTTAATGCTGCTACATGGGGTAATTGATAGCCCAGATATTCCTTTGAATGTGAGTAGAAGTTATTTACAGGGCGATCCTAATGTTCGCAAGATCAATAACCACATTACTAAGAAAGTTGCTGATAAGCTGGAAGAAATATTCAGAAATGAGCGTACTGCTTTTGAAGAAAAATGGGAGAGCCTGGGACTTTTTGTTAAGTATGGTATGATGACTGACGAGAAGTTTCTGGAAAAAGCAAACAGCTTTGTTGTAATGGAAGATACTACAGGTAAATTTCATACAGTAGAAGAATATAAGACTGCTACTGAAGCTACTCAGAAAAATAAAGAAGGAAAGAGCACTATTATTTATACTACCAATCCAATACAACAGGATGCTTACATACAGGCAGCAACTGCAAAAGGATATGTTGTAGTAAAGATGGAAACCCTTGTGGATTCTGCCTTTATCAACAATATGGAAATGAAATGGGAGAATGTTCATTTCGTAAGAGTAGATGCTGATATCGTTGATAATTTAATTGACAAACAAGAAGGAAACGAAAGTGTACTTTCTCAAAGTGAGTCGGAAGAACTTAAGAAATTATTTGAATTCCCTGTAAATGATTTAACCGTTACTGTGGAAGTAAAAGGCTTAAGTGCAGATGCGGCTCCTGTAGTGGCTACAAGACCTGAGTTTATGAGAAGAATGAAGGATATGGCCGGTGTAGGTGGTGGTATGACTGCCTTTTATGCTCAAATGCCTGATGAAGTTACTTTAACTGTTAATGGTAATCATACAATTTATCAGTCCTTATTAAAAGAGGAAGATATTGAAAAGAAAGAAAAACAAATCAGAAATCTTGCTGATCTTGCTTTACTTTCTCAGGGGTTATTGAAAGGTGCTGAATTAACCAACTTCATTAACAGAAGTGTATCATTGATGGATACTAAATAGTATACTCAGTAATAAATAAAAAGCGCTATATCTTAATTGATATAGCGCTTTTTTTATATCGTAAAGTACATACAGATTATCTTCTTTAATTTAGTTATTAGAAATTATTCCTATTTCTATTCAACTTTTTATTGCTTTAATCTAAGGGTATTTGAATCAATTTGTGTTGAAATATACAGTTAATATAAAAAGATATTAATCTAAGAACAAGCGCTATTAGATAGAGAAGATTGAATCTATAAAAGTTTATGCTTGGTATTTTGTGGAGTTGATTATAATCCTTGTAGGTGTATATGTGATGTTGTAGAGAGGACAATTAATTTGAATGAACTATAGTTGCTTTTTCTTGAAAGTGAAATGCTTTTGAGAAATGTAACTGAATATTACCACAAAAACAGTTGTAACTATCTTGGCAGGAGTTGGATACCAATGGAAATACTTGATGAACAAGTTTAAGAATACATAATTCAGGTATAAGCAACCAATTACTACCAGGAAGTAGCGACCTATCTGCTTTCCTTTTTTACGGGAAGTTTCCTGAAATACAACATATCTACTCAAGTAAAACCCAATAGGGAATGTAACTACAAAAGAGGTCAGGAAAGAAGCAATAAAAGCTTCGATATGAAAACCGCTGATAATAATGTCTGACTTTTTATATAAGAAATTGTACGATAATGAGAATAGTGTAATATCTAAAACAGTATTAAAACCACCACATGCAGCATATCTAAAAGTCTGATGCGGCATAACCTTTTTAAACAGGGGATAAAACAGGTCGATAAACCTTAAAATGCCTGTATGAGTATGATGATGAAGTCTTTTCATTTGTTTAAGTGTGCGAATATAGAAGATAAATCTATTATTTTGCCTTAAAATAACTATAAAGGATGAGCATTACTGTAGAATTGAAAGGCATAGTTTCGAAAGCTTTAAATAGTTTATATGAACTAAATATCCCATCTGAAGAGGTTTTGGTGAATGGAACTAAACCAGAATTCAAGGGAGATTATACTATTGTTTTATTTGCTTATACAAAGCCTGTAAGGAAGAGTCCGGAGGTGATTGGAAACGAATTGGGCAATTATCTTTTAGAAAATCATAAAGAATTTATAACCGGGTTTAATGTCATAAAGGGTTTTTTGAATTTAAGTATTGCAGATAGTTACTGGTTAGGATTTTTACAGCAATCTTTTAGCAATAGTTCTTTTGGAAAAGCAGAAAGACTGCAAAATAAAGTAATGGTGGAATACTCTTCCCCTAATACCAATAAGCCACTCCATCTTGGTCACCTTAGAAATAATTTTCTTGGTTGGAGCATTGGTGCTGTTTTAAATTCAGTAGGGTATGATGTAGTGAAAACCTGTATTGTAAACGATAGAGGAGTACATATTTGTAAGAGCATGATTGCCTGGCAGTTGTTTGGAAATGGCGCTACTCCTGCCTCTACTAATACCAAAGGCGATCATTTTGTGGGGGACTATTATGTGAAGTTTAATGATGAATACAAACTACAGGTAAAGGAACTTATTGCTGCAGGCAAAACACAGGAAGAAGCTGAAAAGGAAGCGCCCATAATGAAAGCTACCCAACAGATGCTGATAGATTGGGAGGCAGGAAAGCCTGCAGTAATGGAGCTTTGGAAAACCATGAATGGATGGGTATACGAAGGTTTTGATACTACCTACAATAAAATTGGCAGTGACTTTGATAAAACTTATTACGAAAGCAATACTTACCTGTTGGGTAAGGATCTTGTAGAACAGGGGCTGGAAAAGAAAGTATTTTTTCAGAAGGATGATGGTAGTGTCTGGATTGATCTTACCGCTGATGGACTGGATGAAAAACTGGTTCGTAGGAAAGATGGTACTTCGGTGTATATAACACAGGATATAGGTCTGGCTGAACAGAAACAAAAAGAGTTTGGTGCAGAGAAAAGTATTTATGTAGTAGGCGATGAGCAGAACTATCATTTTAAAGTATTAAAACTGATTTGTGAGAAGTTGCGACTTCCGTCTGCAGAGGGTATTTATCATCTTAGTTATGGTATGGTGGAATTACCTACCGGCAAAATGAAAAGCAGGGAAGGTACTGTTGTAGATGCCGATGATTTAGTAGATGAGATGATTGCTATTGCTGCACAAAAAACGGAGGAACTTGGCAAGGTGAAAGACTTTACTGCAGCGGAATTAGAAAAGCTACATAATATTATAGGATTGGGTGCTTTGAAGTTCTTTTTGTTGAGAGTAGATCCAAAGAAGAAAATGATTTTTAATCCAGAGGAGAGTATAGATTTTCATGGGTTTACTGGTCCTTTTATACAGTATACGCATGCAAGGATTAAGAGTATATTAAGGAAGTTTGAACTGGATAATAACAAAGAGCTGGAAGCTACACAACCATTGTTGTTACTTGAAAAACAACTGATTATTCATATAGAATTGTTTGGCGCTGTTCTGCAGGAATCTGCTGCAGATCTTGATCCATCAAAACTGGCAGTGTATATCTTCAATTTAGTAAAGTTGTTTAATTCTTTATATGCTGAACATTCTTTTGGAAATGCAGAGAGTGAAGAGAAGAAAATACTTCGTTTAAAAATGGCACAACTGACTGCTACTGTAATTAAAACAGGAATGAATATTCTGGGTATTGAAGTTCCGGAGAGAATGTAAGAGAGGAGGTAGGAGAAAGGAGATAGAATATAGGAGAATACAAGAAATTATTTCTTAGTTCAATATTGATTAATACTTTTCATTGTAATACATATTCTTCAAATCTATACATTTGCAGCCTGCCCGGATGTTGAAATTGGTAGACAAGCCACCTTGAGGTGGTGGTACTCGAAAGGGTGTGCTGGTTCGAATCCAGTTTCGGGCACTAACAAAAGGTAATTCTGAAAAGAGTTACCTTTTTTAGTTATTGCACTTTATTTACAATAAGGTTTTATACTTGCAAAAACTATACAACATTTAGAATGTTTATACTACTTATTTAACCGTTTATCCTAATCTGAATTACCAAGCAAGGGATAATATTATTTTTATTTTCTAATAGTGGTATGAACATGAATCGAACTTTACTTGCAATTATTTTAGTTGTATTTATAATGGGGGATACTTATGCACAAAAGCCCACCATTACAGGTGCTGTTTATGATACAGCGCATCAGCGTTACCTGGGTTTTTCTACAGTGTCGCTTATGCAGGCAAAAGACTCCTCCCTTGTAAGTTTTACTTTGGCTGATTCTGCAGGTCAATTCTCACTTGGACATCCTGGGAAAGGTAAGTATGTAGTTGCTGTTTCTTATACAGGTTTTTTACCGCTATGGAAATCTATTACACTTCAGGAGCAGGAGAGTTATAAGATGGGTAGAATAATTATGACCGATATTAAATCGCTTAATGATATCACCATCGTATCCAAACGAGCACCGGTGATGATAAATAATGATACACTTGAGTTTAATACTGAGAACTTTGTTACGCAACCCAATGCAGTAGTAGAAGATTTGCTGAAGAAACTTCCGGGCGTAACTGTTGATGCAGATGGTTCTGTGAAAGTAAATGGTCAGTCGGTAAATAAAGTATATGTAAATGGGAAAGAATTTTTTACAGGCGATCCTAAGATGGCAACGAGGAATCTGAATGCTGATGCAGTAGATAAAGTTCAGGTGTTTGATAAGAAAACCGATCAGGCAACCTTTACTGGTGTGGATGATGGTAACAGCGAGAAAGCAATAAACATTAAGCTGAAGAAAGATCGCGATAATGCCATATTTGGTAAAGCTACTGCTGGAGGAAATGGTGACAATAGATTTGAAGGACAAACCAATATGAACCGTTTTAAAGGGGACAGACAACTATCGTTTATTGCTATGGGCAACAATACCAACAAGCAGGGATTCAGTATGATGGATGTAATGAACTTTACCGGTGAAATGGGTAAGATGATGAAAGGGGCAGGTGGTATAAACATAAAAACATTTACAGATGGTCCTGAGAGTGCAGGATTGCCGGTACTTGGTAGTTCACAAAATGGGATAGCGCAGACTTTTGCGGGTGGATTGAATTATAATGATAGCTGGAATAAGAAGAAAACAGATTTCAATGGTTCTGGTACAGTAAGTGATATCAGATTGAATAATGAGAGTGTAACTGGTACTCAATATATTAATCCGATTATGAATAAAAATTATGTGTCCAATAGTTTCAGTATTCAGCAACAACAACGTGCAAACTTTACTATTGATCATGCTTTTGACAGTTTTACTTCAGTGAAGTTTGTACCCTCTATTACCTGGCAACAACAACAACAAAGTACAATGGGGAAGTACAATACGGTAGATGCATCGAAGTCTGCATTTAATCAAGGGGCTGACACTACCCACACTAATTCTGATGCTATTCAATCGACCAATTCTTTATTGTTAAGGCACAAGTTTAAAAAGAAAGGAAGGACCATTTCTTTATCATCTAACTTTAATTATAACAAGAGTAATCAGCATGGTGATCAGTATTCCAGAAATACTACTTTTACATTCCCGGTTCCTATGGATTCTATTATCAATCAACAGAATAGCAAGGATGCAAAGACTACAACTTTTGGTGTAAATGCTATCTATACAGAACCTATCTCCAAGAGCAGCTTAATAGAGTTCAATGTGTTTTACAATAACAGTGTAGGAGAGACTAATAAAAGAACATTTGATTTTGATAGTAGTAGTCTTACCTATAGCAAAGCAAATAGTATATTATCTAACAGTTTCAGAAGCGAGTATACCTATAACGGTGCTGGTTTGAATTACCGGAAAAGTAAATCTAAGTTCAATTACAACTTTGGTTTTTCACTACAGTCTGCTACGCTGAACAGTACTAATAAAACCATTAATAATACTTTACAAAAA
>JBAXVH010000180.1:0-3430 GCA_037129215.1 Bacteroidota bacterium
TTACAGAAGTAATTCAACGTAGAAGCCACGTACCATTACACGTATTTAAAGCGATAGATTCATTACCACTTACTGCACATCCAATGACGATGTTTGTAGTAGGTATTATGGCTTTACAAACCGACAGTAATTTTGCGAAAGCTTATGCTGCTGGTGTAAATAAAAAAGACTACTGGGATACTACTTTCGACGATGCTTATCTGTTGATTGCCCGTCTTCCTCAGATTGCTGCATACGTTTACAGAAGAAAATATAAGGATGGAGTTCATATTACACCGAATGGTTTAATGGACTGGGCGGAGAACTTTGCACACATGCTGGGTATTGACGATCCAGGTTTTAAAGAACTGATGCGTATGTATATGACTATACACGCTGACCATGAAGGTGGAAACGTAAGTGCGCATACTACTCACCTTGTAGGTAGTGCATTGAGTGATCCATATTTAGCTTATGCTGCGGGTATGAATGGTCTTGCAGGTCCTTTGCATGGATTAGCAAATCAGGAAGTAATTAAATGGATTTATGAAATGCAGGATAACTTAGGTACTGATTTACCTGCAAGAGAACAAATAGCACAATACGTTCATGATACTTTGAGTGCAGGAAAAGTGGTTCCAGGATATGGTCATGCTGTATTGCGTAAAACCGATCCAAGATTTACTGCACAAATGGAGTTTGGTAAGAAACACATGCCTGAGGACAAACTTTGTCGTACGGTATGGAATATATACGAGGTAGTACCACCAATTCTTCAATCGGTAGGTAAGATTAAGAATCCATGGCCAAATGTGGATGCTCATAGTGGTGCTTTACTGGTACACTACGGTTTAGTAGAATATGAATTCTACACTGTATTGTTTGCTGTAAGCCGTGCATTGGGTGTTTTATCGAGCTTAATATGGGATAGAGCATTGGCTATGCCACTGGAAAGACCTAAGAGTGTAACGACCGAATCGGTTAAACAATGGCTGGACGGTAAGGGACATGTTTGGGGAGATTAGGAAGGTTTAAAAGGTTTAAGGCGTTCAAATCGTTTAATGTAATACATCGTGAGTTGCGTGAGGCGTGATGAATACATCGTGAGTCGTGAGTTACGTGATTCGTGATAGAAATAAAAAAGAGAAGGGTTTTCGAATGAAAACCCTTCTCTTTTTATTTAATATTTAAGCGTAGAATAATGTGCTAATAGAAAATCAATAAAAGATGTATTCTATATTCATCACGACTCACGATGTATTTTCACGATTCACGATGTATTTTCACGACTCACGAAATCAATGAACATTTATACCCTGAGGGAAGTTCTATGATTCATTTGCCAGCTTTCGAAGCGCCACCCATTGTTTAAGAGCATCTCTGGCATCTACAGCAGGTAAGCCCAATACTTTCTTTCCATCTTCTACATTACTTATTACACCGGAGCAACCGCCGACCTGTACGCCATTACCTACGGTTACATGATCGCTGATGCAGGCGCCACCACCCACCATTACTCCATTGCCCAGTGTAACTGAACCTGCCAGTCCACTACTACCGGCCATGATGCAGCATTTGCCCATGCGGCTATTGTGCCCTATCTGTACCAGATTGTCGAGTTTGCAACCATCACCTATTTCTGTAGCACTAAACTTGCCACGATCGATACAGGTACTGGAACCAATTTCTACCCCATTACCTATTACTACATTACCGATGTGGGTAATCTTTACGAGTCCTTTTCCATCGGGACTTGGACGGAAACCAAATCCATCGGCTCCAATTGTAGCATTTGGATGAATGATACAATAACTACCGACTATACATCTTTCTCTGATAACGGTTCCACTCCAGATGGTAGTATAATTGCCAATAGAAACACTATCTAGTATGGTTACATTTGGATAGAGCGTAACATTTTTGCCTAAAACCACATCTTTTCCTACATAACATCCAGCACCAATTCTTACTCCTTCGCCAATGTTTGCAGAAGGATGTATAACAGCAGTTGTATGAATAACCTGTTCAAATACAGGAGGCTCGGGCATATACATATCCAATACATCGGACATAGCAATATCGGCGTTTTTCACTTTGATAACTGCTCTGTTTTCGGTAGGCTTCAGATCGATATCATCGTTCACTATAACTGCACAAGCCTTTGATGTTTCCCAGAGTTTACTGAATTTTTTACTGCCAATAAAGGTAATCTGCTCACTTGTGGCATACTCTATTTGTTCGGGACCAGTAATAGGAGTTGTAGTGTACCCTATTAACTCTCCGTTTATTTTATTACAAATTTCTTCTATTGAAAATGACTTCATCTGGCAATTTTAGGAAATGAAAATAAGGGATTTAGGTTAAATGAAATCATATAACTGCCTAATGTGGAGTAAATCTTCTTAAATCCCAACATTTGCAGTAGGGACTATATGGGTATTTGATAAAAGAAAGAAGCATAATAATTACTTGTTTTTACTCCTTCTGTATCCATCAAAATGAATTCTGCAGCGTAAATCGGGTTTAACCCGTTACCTTCGCCCTCTTCAAAAACATAATAGTGTCGGATAAAAACTTTATTGATTACATAAGAATTTTTTGTAGAAGTGGACATGGCGGACCTGGAGCCAGACATTTTCTGCGTGATAAATTAACTTTCAAAGGCGGTCCTGATGGCGGTGATGGTGGTCGTGGTGCACATATTATCCTTAGGGGTAATTCGCAGTTATGGACCTTACTCCATCTACGTTATTTTAAGAATATATTAGCTGAAAATGGCGAATACGGTGGAAAGAACAGGCGCACCGGAAGGAATGGTAAAGACATTATTATAGAAGTACCATTGGGTACTGTTGCAAGAGATGAGATAACCGGTGAAATAGAAGGAGAAATACTGGAAGATGGCCAGGAAATAATCTGGGTAAAAGGAGGAAGAGGAGGATTGGGTAATTCTAATTTTGCTACCCCAACCAATCAGGTTCCTGAATATGCTCAGCCAGGAGAACCGGGTATTGAAGCATGGAAAGTACTGGAACTTAAAGTGCTGGCAGATGTAGGATTAGTAGGATTTCCAAATGCAGGTAAGTCTACCCTACTTTCTGTAATAACGGCCGCTAAGCCTAAGATTGCCAACTATGCATTTACCACCCTTACCCCTCAACTGGGCATGGTGGATTATAGAAATAATAAAAGTTTTTGTATAGCAGATTTACCTGGAATTATTGAAGGTGCTGCTGAAGGAAAGGGGCTTGGACACCGATTCTTAAGACATATTGAAAGAAATGCCTGTCTGCTGTTTCTGATACCTGCAGATTGCGATGACCATCGAAAGGAATTTGAAATACTGAAAAATGAGTTGAAAGAATTTAATCCGGAAATGCTGCATAAAGATTTTGTAATTGCGATCAGTAAAAGTGATATGCTGGACGATGAATTGAAAGCAGCTATCAGT
>JBAXVH010000181.1:0-3412 GCA_037129215.1 Bacteroidota bacterium
AAGTCTGTGCTATATTTCAAATCTCCATCCTGTAAGTCGCTTAAATCCGGCATAGGATTCAGTATTCCCTTTTGTTTTAAACCACCACCAATCATAAACATATTATTAGCCGTTCCATGGTCGGTACCACCACTTGCATTGGCAGCTACTCTGCGGCCAAATTCACTAAAGGTCATCAGCAATACATCGTCAAAACGATTATTGATTTTCATATCCTTAGTAAATGCTTCAATGGCAGCATTCATATCTTTAAATAATCGTTTTTGTTTATCCTGCTGACCAACATGCGTATCAAAACTGCCCAGACTTACATAGTAAACTTTAGTGTTTATATCGCTTAATATTAAGGAAGCAATGGTGCGAAAACTATTGCCCAGATCTCCCTTTGGATAATCGCCTTTTGCCGGGCATAGCTTACTTTGCTTGTATATATAATCAGCACTGCTGATTGTTTCTGTCATGGTTTTATACAGGTAATCAACAGGCGCTTCCGCATGTTCCTGATGATGGGCTGCATCTAAAGCTTTAAAGTATTTTGCCTGCGATGTATTGTACAATCTATTCGCATCTTTAAAGGCTATAGCTTTCTCCAGTTCTCCCTTCATTGATAAGCTTAATATATCATCCAGTTCCAATGCCTGTGTTGGTTTATCACAACCTTTACATTGCGCATCCAGATACCGTCCTATCCAGCCTGTGGTAAGATATTCGTTGCTGTTGGCTGCACTATGCCATATATCCATACTCCTGAAATGACTACGGTCAGGATTAGGATAACCCACATTATTTATGATGCTCATATTACCCTCCTGATATAGATTGGCTAATGCTGCTAACTCGGGGTGCAAACCTATCTCATCTGTAAGACCAATAGCCTCCGTTTTATTGATGGCAAGATTAGGTCTGTTCTTATAATACAGATCATTGCGATAAGGTATTACAGTGTTTAATCCATCGTTTCCCCCGCTTAGCTGCAATACTACCAATACCTTATTTCCTTTAGGTACCAACTGTTGTGGTGTATTGGTAAAAGCTTTCAAAAACTTAGGCATCATCAGGCTTGCAGAAGCCAGTGAACCAGTTACTATAAAGTCTTTTCTTTTAATCAGCATAATATTTAAAGTTGTAAGTAGTTAAGTAATAAGTTTTAAGTCTTTAAATCACGATTTCACGACTCACGATACTCACGATGTATTCTGTATTCATTAGCTAATCAGCACATTAGCAAATCAGCTAATTGGTATTTGTATTCTCCTATCTCCTCGCTCCTGTCTCCTTCCTCCTTGTTGTATTTATCCCATCTGAAACTCCGGTGTACTCATCCATCCAATTGCTGCCGATTTTATATAAGCCTCCCTGCTTGAATTGTCTACAATACTCTCCACTACTTTTTGTGTATTGACATTGTTTTGTTTGTTCACAAAATATAATAGAATATCACTCATCAGATTTTCTCTTTTAGTGCTTTCAAATACTTTGTTCACCGTTGCCCAGTCGATGGTAGCTTTTATCTTGTAGCGGTTATTGTTCAGTATCGTTTTCCTCATCTCTTTCATATAGTTGCCCATCATTGTATCGTCGTCTGTTTTTACTGCCAGCTGAAATTCGGTATCGTCTTGTATCAGTCTGGGTATTACCAGTCGTATCATCAATGATGAGCTGTCTATCCAGCTTTTTCCACCAGGCCATCCCGCTACATTTGGCGGACTAAATAGCTCCTGTCCAAGCCCTTTGGCAAATACCAGTTGAATGTCTGGTTTTTCCAGTTGCATCGGTAATAGTCTTCTTATGTTTACCAATAGTTCTACCGGGGATTTTATTTTGCAGCCAATATTTTTTGGATCATAAAACCAGTCCGATAAGAAGATGGTTTTCGTTAATGCCCCAATATCATAATTGCTCTTATAAAAACTGTTAGCCAGTAGCTCTATTTTACCCTGATCAATATTGGTATCATTTACAAAAAATTTGTATAGTTTGGTCACTATGTATCTTGCTGTCTGTTTGTTTTCCAGCAACATATTCAGTACATCATCACCATTAAAGTTTCCTGTTTTGCCAAAGATGGTTTTCTCGCCATCATCATGTACATTTTTCTTTATAATAAAGTCTCCATTTCTTTCAAAGTTCCAGCCAGTAAATGCCCTTGCTGCTTCTTTTATATCCTGTTCTGTATAGTTCCCTCTTCCAAGGGTAAACAGCTCCATTACTTCGCGTGCAAAGTTTTCATTAGGATGTTGTTTTCTGTTCTGCTGATTATTCAGAAAACCCAGCATGGCAGCGCTTTTGCTTACAGCCTTCAGCATATCACCAAAATTGCCCAGCGCATTGCTTCTGATGATTTGTAAGAGTTGTTGAGTATAAAAGATATTATTATCTCTACAGGCAAAATGACCATGCCAGAACAAGGCAATCTTTTCTCTTAGTTGTGCTTTGTCGTTTACCATTACATCCATCCAGGCAATGGAAAGTTGCCGAATATCTTCATTACTTTGTCTTCTGAAATCTCTATGGATATCTCTTTTAGAATCTCCCTGTTCGTTCATCATTTTTTTTTCCATCCCCTTCATTGCGAGCAATTCTTTGGCAAGATCTTTAGATTCCTGAGAAGCTCTGTCCAGAAAATCTGGTGGCGTATTAACGCTGATTTCTTCCAGTAACTTTTTAGGAGAATGATTATTAATAAAGGAATAATCTTTAGCAGTCATACCAAAGCCTGCACGGGATAACAGATGAATGTTCTTAGATTGATTTGATATAGACATCGTTTCAATTTTTATGGAGATGAGACGAATTTAAGCATGCCTGGTTTAAAGTGAGAAAATTAATTAACGAATTAACGGATTGGTGAATTAACTTATTAATGAAATACAACATACTGTATCATAAATAACAAATAAATAATCAGTGTATTAATCCGCCAATCCGCAAATTCGTTAATCCAAAAACATGTATTATGATTTTATTTACATTCCAACCAAAGGGATTATTTAAAATAACACATCCTATATTGCGTAAACAAATTGATTAAAACATGAAAAAGAAATTAGTAATCTTAGCGGTATTTGTCTTTGCTGGAATAGGAGCAATTAATGCGCAGGAACATCCCAAAAAGGAAGGCCCAAGAAAGCCACCAACGGTAGAAGAAAGAATGAAGCATGTAAAAGAAACTTTAGCAAAAGATGCTTCTTTAAGTGCTGAAAAGCAACAAAAAATAATGGAGCTTTTTAAACAGTTTTTTATTAAAGCAGATAAGGTAGCACCACCACCTCCGCCACCTAATAAAGAAGAAATGGATAAGCTGGTAAAAGAAAGAGACGAGGCGGTAGCAAAAGTGCTTACAGCAGAAGAGTTTAAAAGATATAAAGAAGCAGAAAAGAAACTTAGACCACCACATCCACCAAAGCCTGGA
>JBAXVH010000182.1:0-3399 GCA_037129215.1 Bacteroidota bacterium
GCTTAATCCTCAAAAAGTATTGCATGCTACCTTCTCACCTGATGCAACTAAGGTAGCTTTTGTAAAAGACAATAACATCTATGTAAAGGATATTGTGAATGAAAAGACTACACAGATAACTACAGATGGTAAAACAAATAGTATAATTAATGGTAATTGCGATTGGGTGTACGAAGAAGAGTTTGGATTTACAAGGGCTTTTCAATGGAGTAAAAAAGGAAACTATATTGCCTATTATCGTTTTGATGAATCTGCTGTTCCTTCTTTTACTTTCCCTGTATATAAAGATAGTATTTACCCAGAAAACTACACTTATAAGTATCCTAAAGTAGGAGAGCAGAACTCCACAGTAGATATCTATGTATATGATCTAAATAAAGGGACTAATTTAAAGATGGATATTGGTAATGAAAAGGATATTTACATTTCTCGTATTCAATTTACTGAGGATGATTCAAAGCTTTGTATTACCCACTTAAACAGACTACAGAACGAGCAAGTGATATTTTATACTGATGTTACTAATGGTAGGAATACTATTCTTTATGAAGAAACAAATAAAGCATATGTTGATGTAAATAAAATGCGTGTAGACTTTTTAAAGGATGGTAAAAGCTTTATATATACCAGTGAGAAGAATGGCTATAACCATATCTATTTACAGAATATAAATACTAAGAAAACAATACAACTTACTGCAGGTAATTTTGATGTAGATGAAATAATAGGTGTGGATGAAAAGAAAGCTATTGTGTATTTCACAGCTGCTTATAGAAGTCCATTAGTAAAAGACTTTTGTTCTGTTCATCTTGATGGTAAAGGCTTTGCGCTGAATGATCTAAGAATAGGGCGACATACAATTAGTTTTAATTCAGACTTTACCTATTATACCGATAGTTATTCTGATATTAATACACCTCCGTTTACTGCTATATATGATAGTCATGGTAAGCAGGTAAGAGTACTTGCAGATAATAATAAACTAAAGCAAACATTAGCTGATTATGCTTTAGGAAATACTGAATTTATAAAAGTTGTAAATACTATTGGAGATACCTTAAATGGCTTAATGATTAAGCCAAAAGACTTTGACATCAATAAAAAATATCCTGTATTATTTAGTAATTATGGAGGCCCTGGTTCTCAGACTGTTTATAATGGTTGGGGTAGTACCAATATGTGGCAACAGATGCTTACACAGAAAGGGTATATTATTGTTAGTATAGATAATACTGGCACTGGATTTCGTGGCGAAGCTTTTAAAAAGAAAACTTATTTGCAGTTAGGTAAATATGAAATAGAAGATCAGATAGATGCTGCAAAATATATTGCTACTTTACCGTATGTGGATGCTAATAGAATAGGCCATTGGGGATGGAGCTTTGGTGGATTTATGAGTTGCCTTGCTATTACCAAAGGTGCAGATATATTTAAGACTGCTATTGCTGTAGCGCCTGTAACCGACTGGCAATATTATGATGATATATATACCGAGCGTTACATGAGAACACAGAAGGAAAATGCTAAAGGATATCACGATAATGCACCTCTCAGCTTTGTAAAGAATATCAAGGGTAAACTATTGATCATTCATGGTACTGCAGATGATAATGTACACTTTCAGAATTCAGCCATGTTTGTAGATGCTATGATTAATAACAATATTGAATTCGAGAGTGCCTATTATCCCAACAAGAATCATGGTATAAGAGGTGGCAATACAAGATTACATTTATACAATAAGATGACTAAGTTTATCTTACAGAACTTATAAGTAATTATTACAATGTAATTGTATTGGCTGTTTACTTAAACCTTACAACTTACTACTTAAAACTTCTTATTAATGGATTATACTACTCTTGCAATACTTTGTATAGCAGCATTTACAGCAGGTTTTGTAGATGCTATAGTTGGGGGAGGAGGGCTGATTCAATTACCCATTGCACTTGTATTATTACCATCTTTTCCGGTTGCATCGGTGGTAGGTTCTTTAAAGATTCCTTCCTTTAGCGGAACAGCGTTTGCTGCTGTTCAGTATATTAAAAAAGTAAAGCTTCAATGGAAGTTACTTTTAATGATGATGTTGCTGGCTACAATATCGGCCTATGCTGGTTCTTCTTTATTAACCGTTGTACACAACGATTTCATGAAACCAATATTACTGGTTGTATTAAGCCTTGTAGCTGTATATACTTATACTAAAAAGAACTTTGGTCAGCACATTTCAAAGGAGTTATCTAATGGCAGAAGAATTTTCTATGCTATTATTATCAGTATCATCATAGGTTTCTATGATGGGTTTATCGGACCTGGTACAGGTAGTTTTTTGATACTTGCATTTATTACAATTATAGGCATAGATTTTTTGAATGCCTCAGCCAATGCTAAGATGGTAAATCTTGCTACGAATGCTGGTTCTATTGCCTTGTTTTTAATAAAAGGGACTATCATCTGGAGTGTTGCTATTCCCATGGCTATCTGTAATGCTCTTGGTGGAATTGCTGGAGCAAAACTGGCTATCCATAAAGGAAATAAATTCATTCGTATATTCTTTTTAATCGTCGTAATAGGAACCATGATAAAATTTGCATACGATGTATTTTCATCCTTTAGGAGATAGGAGGTAGGAGTAAGGAGATAGAATATATTAGAATACAAAAAATAAGAAAGCTGCAAGTTGAAGTGTTATTTACAATCAACTTGCAGCTTTTGTATATTAAAAGAAATGTAATTCTGAATTCTCCTGTCTACTAACTCCTACCTCCTGACTACCAGATAAATCTTACTGCATCATATCCATTCCACCCCCGTTATCAGCTTTGGTATTCTTACGTTTAAACAGAGAAACATCAACTTTCCCAAAACGATAATTAAGATTTAATCTTACAATCTGAGGGTCTCTCATACGGTCTGTTTGTTGTTCAAATCCTGTAAAGGCAGTATAGGTATTGGTATGTGTTCTGAATATATCATTCGAACTAAGATTGATAGAGAATGATTCCCCGCTTTTCCATGTCCATTCTTTCTTTATAGCAACATCTATATCCCAGTAGCGAGGCTCGATATATCCTTGTGCAAGATTCTGTGATCCACCTCCAAACGGACCACCACCACGGCCTCCGCCCATACCTCCACCGCCACCGCCTCCTTTAGGAACTAGTATTTTGGAAGTCCATTCACCTGTTAATTGTAAGGTTAATCCTTTAGCAATTTTAAAGTTACTGTTCAACTTTCCAAACCAACTCAATAAAGAATTATCTACATTCTGTCCAGGTATAGTGGCACTTAATTTAGAATCAAAGAAGTTGATGTTGGCAGTGATATCCCACCATTTGGTAAGCTGAGATTTATTGGTTACTTCCAGTCCGTAAGCAATACTGTTATTAGCATTCATAT
>JBAXVH010000183.1:0-3398 GCA_037129215.1 Bacteroidota bacterium
GTACTTAATTGTGCAATAAACATTTCGGCAATCTTATCGCTTTTATCTACCACAAAATTATCTTCATCGATAGGTGGTAGCTTTCTGATACTTCTAAAAGCGGCAGTAGATTGACCAATTACATTATCTATTTCTGCAACATTAGGAACACTTACACCAATAATAAAAGAGGCTTCTACATTTGGAAAGCGTTGTGCATTATTATAGGAAGTAATTATTACATCGTCCTGACGCATCATACCACTATTACCTTTGCTTTTAAGCAACCCAATAACACGGTAAGGAGAACCTGCAATACGGATGATTTTATCGATACATTTTTCGGGATGTTCGCCAAATAATTTAGTAGCTACTGTACTACCAATAATACAAACGCTACGACCACTGAATACATCCAGATAATTTAGTCCACGGCCTTTATCAAGATCATAGCCGTTTACGTTGATATAGTTTTCATCCCCACCCCAAACAGTAATTACAGGATTTGTTTTCTTAGATTCGAAGTTACAAATCATATTTCTTCCTGCTCGAACAGAAATGCTTACCATAGCATTTGTCTGCATCTGTTGCTTAAACTGCAATGCTTCTTCTTTACGGATAACTTTATTAAGATTGGCTTTTTTCTCTTTCTTGTTCTTTTCTTTAAGGGTAGCTGAATTATCGTGATGTCCCATGCGGATATTCAGTTCTTTGTAGCGAATACTGAATGCATTGGCCCCCATGGAAGAGAAACTATTCTTAAGGCTCTGGTTCATAGCATCTATACAGGTAGTGATACCTACAAGGGCCATGATACCAAACGCAATAATGGCTACCGTAATGCCGGTACGCAACTTATTGCTCTTAATAGTTCTGTAAGAAAGTATGATGGAATCTGTTAGTTTCATGCTGTATATATAAACAAGATGGTTGTAAAAATAGAGAACTTGTTATAATTTGACGGTACTAAATGATTAACGGAGGAAAATAGGGATGGTAAGTGAGCATTTGTTGCAGGTTGCCAGTTTATGGTTACAGGTTTTGTATATAATAACCTGCCAAGCCGTTAACCAGTAACTTGTAAGCAAAAAATCAATGTGAATTACTGCTTACCATTTAAGGCTTTCATCAATATCTGTAGAATTGTTTTCTTTAAAATGTTTTTTGGTGGCAATAGTATTGGTTACCCTCTTGATCATCATATCGGCAATAACCATGCCTGCAGGTTCGTTGTTTCTTTCTGCAAGGCTACGTTTCAGAATTGCTTCATCAATATCTATTCTGTACAACAGCTGTACGAGCTGCGCAAAATCGGTTAGCAATAAGTTATTAATCTTTTCGGCAAGCTCTTTCTGAAACTGTTCGGCTTCGTCAGCATTTCTCACCTGTTCTACATGATTATTTACGAGCTGTAATAACTCCATTATATAAATTTGATGCTGAAAGTAAGCGTTTTAAGTGCTTTCATACTCTTAAAAGCAATAAATTCTATAAAAATGGGACTGTAAATGGTAGGAAAGTTCTGATTTTTGCGATCATTAAATTTAAAAGTTACCTTAGCCACCATAAATAGTACAACTATGAAAAGCAATATCTATAATAATATTTCTACTTTTTGCTTTAGAGCTTCCATTTTTGTAATATTGATTGTATTAATCACATCCTGTAATTCAAAGAATCAACCGCAGGATGTAAGTGCTGTGAAAGCTAAAATTATCCAGACTGAAAAGGACTTTGAAACTGCTGTGAAAGAAAACGGAATTCAACAGGCTTTTTACGACTTTGCTGATTCAAATGCGGTTATTAAAAGAGAAGATGACAGACTGATTAAAGGAAAAGAACAGATAAAAACCTATTATCAGAATCCATCGTATAAACAAGACTCTGTAACCTGGAAACCCGACTTTGTAGAAATTTCCAATGATGGTTCATTGGCATATACCTACGGTAAATATGTATGGAAGGTAAAAGATAGTACCGGCAAAGTAGTAGAGTTTAATGGCGTATTTCACACGGTATGGAAAATACAGGCCGATGGTAGCTGGAAATATGTATGGGATTAATGCCTTTTTACTTTATAAAGTATAGGTAATAATGCTTATGAATCTATAAAAACAACTTAATTAATTGTCTATCCTACTATTTTAAGTGATAAAGACATTAAATTTTAATTGTCCTTTATTCATTATCATCTCCTTCTTATTTTTGCTCTTTATTTGCATTAAAGAGGTATGCAGTAAGGCGCTTACTGTTTAACAATTAATAGATAAACCATTTTTTGAGATGACTGATACAATGAAAAAAGAAGGGGTAAGAAAGAAGTACAATTTTGCTGTTGAACTGTTTGGCCGTATATGGGCATTCTGGGGGCTGATAACATTTGCGGTGACTTTTATTATCATCTTTCCGGTAACAATGACTTCTTATTTAATTAAAGGGAATAAAGGTCAATACTGGTTTATACTTGTGTCGAGATTCTGGATGACTATCTGGCTTTTTATGGTAGGTTGTCCTATCAGAGTAAGAGGTAGAAATAACTTTGCTAAGGGAAAGGCCTACGTAATTGTATGCAATCATACTTCCTTAATAGATCCATCTGCTACTTGTCCGTTTATTCCCGGGGCAAATAAAACAATTGCTAAAATGTCGTTTGCCAAAGTGCCCATTTTTGGATGGTTTTACAGAAGAGGTAGTGTATTGGTAGATAGGATGGATGCCAAAAGCAGACTGAAGAGTTTTGAGGATATGAAAAAAGTAATAGAGCAGAATATGCACATGCTTATTTATCCTGAAGGTACCCGCAATACAACAGGAGAACCATTGAAAGCCTTCTACGATGGTGCATTCTCGCTGGCTGTAAGAACTAATTCGGAAATAATACCTGCCGTGCTTACTAATACCGGTAAAGCATTGCCTGCAGATAAGCCTTTCTTCTTTTTACCACATTTTATAACACTAGAATTTTTACCTCCTGTAAGTAGTGAAGGGAAAGATGCTAAATCGTTGAAAGAAGAAGTGTATAATATTATGTATAAGAAGATTGAAGGATAGATTTTTTTTAAAGGAGATAGGAGGAAGGTAGAATACATCGTGAGACGTGAGAATACATCGTGAGTCGTGAGTAATACAAAATACAATGAACCAAGGAGTCACGTCGGCACAGAGTAAAACATAGAATGGTATAATTCAAATAGAATATCGTAGAGCAAACTACAAATACTATGTATTGTGATATTGCTTGATTTGATTTACTGATTATGAATAATTAAAACCAATACAGAGGACACGGAGAACAGCTAATGCTGCTAATATTATCTTTTATAAACTGTTTTAAAGACTAAAACAAGTTTAAATTACAACAGATTCTTATTTAAAGAGCATAAAAAAGCCGGTAGAACAATTGTTCTACCGGCTTTTTG
>JBAXVH010000184.1:0-3397 GCA_037129215.1 Bacteroidota bacterium
CCTGATAGTAGAGGCAAAACAGTTCAGCATCCGCTCCCAATAGCTCTTCAATTTCCCTTTTAGTCCAGGTATAAAACTTTCCTTCAACTCCTTCGCTATCTGCATCCAATGCACTATAAAACCCTCCTGATTCATGCAACATTTCTCTTTGCAAAAAAGCTATTGTTTGTCGGATGGTGTTGGCATACAAATCATTCTTTGTTATTTGATAAGCCTCTGCCAATACTCCTAATAGCAGTGCATTATCATATAGCATCTTTTCAAAATGGGGAATCTGCCACTTTGTATCGGTACTGTAACGGGAAAAGCCCCCTCCAGCCTGATCGTATATGCCACCATAAATCATTTTATCCAGCGAAAGTGTAGCTTGTATCAGACTAGCATCATCCTTTGTATAATGATAATGTCTCAGTAAATACTGTATGGAAAAAGTTTGAGGAAACTTAGGTGCTTTGCCAAAACCGCCCCACTCTTTATCACTATTATTAATAATATTATCAGCAATAGTCTGCAGGGTAGCTGCTGTAAATGGATTTTCCGCTTCGCTTAATTGTTTATCAATACCAAAAAGATTAGCACTATTCAAATGGTCTGTAAGTCTATCAGCCTGAGCATCTATATCTGCTTTCTTTTCAGAATAAGTATAGTGTACTCTTCTTAATACCTCCTTCCAGCTAAGTCTATTATGCGCATCTAGCGGCGGAAAATAAGTTCCCCCATAAAAAGGTTTCAGTTCAGGGGTAAGAAATACATTCAAGGGCCATCCACCACTTCCCGTCATAGCCTGCACTGCATCCATATATATATGGTCAATATCAGGGCGCTCTTCTCTATCTACTTTTATATTTATAAAATGGGCATTCATGATGGCCGCCGTAGCTTCATTCTCAAAACTTTCTCTTTCCATCACATGACACCAGTGACAGGCAGCATACCCAATACTCAATAGTATAGGCTTACCTTCCTCTTTAGCTTTATTCAAAGCTTCCTCCCCCCAGGCATACCAGTTTACAGGATTATGTGCATGTTGCAAAAGGTATACACTCGATTCCTTTATCAGCTGATTCGTATATTGATTATTTAAACTCATGATCTGATTATTACATAATTTATCTGCCATATACCATAAACGAGCAGTTAATAGCAGCAATTATACAGACTAATATTAATCAACTGCGTATTTACCATTATAGCAATCAATTTATTCCCTATAACGATACTTATTATAATGAAATCACTCTGCTGTACTCCCTTCATCTTTTCATTTTTAATCTTTATTTCCTTGTATTCCCTGTATTACTATTGCCTCGTTGCCTATGTGCCTTGTATAAATTTTCTTGTATTCCCTGTATTCATTATCAAATTATCATATTATCAAATTATCACATTGTGTATTATTATGCGTTTATTTGCCGCCCATAAACATATTCTCTTCTAAAATGTGGTATAAGTTAGGCAAAGCAATTCTCCGATTCAGACTTCCGTTATTAGTATTATTAGTGGTTATTAATGGACTAATGATTTACTATGCAAAGCAAGTAAAACTTAGTTACGATTTCTCCCGTGCCGTGCCGGTAGATAATCCAAAGTTCCGCGACTATCAGAACTTTCTCGATAAGTTTGGTAACGATGGTAATATCATGGTGGTGGGCGTTGCTTCTGATAAATATTTTACTACTCCCGTCTTTAATGCTGTAGAATCTTTACAGAAAAGACTGCGTAAAGTGCAGTATGTCGAAGATGTTCTTTGTATCCCTCAGTTAGTAAATCTTAAAAAAGATACTATCGGCGAAACTTTTGTTCCCGAAAAAATATTTCATGCACCCTATAGTTCTCAGGCTGCACTGGATAGTGATAGAAATGTTTTCAATTCGCTACTATTCTATCAGACATTGGTGTACAATCCAAAAACCAATGCTTATGTAATGGCTATTAACCTGAACAAAGAGGTAATTAATAGTGCCAGAAGGTCTCAGTTGGTGGAAGAGATTATGAAAGAACTGAACGTTTTTGAAAAAGAAACCAATCTGTCAACTTATACAAGTGGTCTTCCTTATATACGTACCGTAATGGGCGATAGAATAAAACATGAAATGTATTGGTTCATGATGGGTTCTTTCTTGTTATCAGCCTTTACATTGTTTATATTTTTCCGTTCTTTCAGTGCCATGATCATGAGTCTGGCTGTAGTTGCTATGGGCGTTATATGGTGCTTTGGGACCATGAAATTATGTGGCTACGAAATCACTTTATTAACCGCTCTTATTCCACCTTTAGTAGTAGTTATTGGAGTTCCCAACTGTATCTACTTTTTCAATAAATACCATACCTCCTATAAAGAGTGTAATGATAAAAATGAGGCACTTGTAAACATGGTAGGCAGAATGGGTATTGTTACCCTTTTCTGCAATATCGCAGCTGCTGTAGGGTTCGCTGTTTTTGCATTTACACAAAGTCAGTTACTGAAAGAGTTTGGTGTGGTAGCGGGCATCAATATCATGGCGCTGTTTATTATTTCGCTTTTATTTATTCCTTCTGTATTAAGTTACTTGCCAGCTCCTAAAAGCAAGCATATAAAATATCTGGAGAATCCTTTTCTGGAGAGAATATTACTGGCTATCGAAGGATGGGCGCTTAATCATTCCAAGACTATTTATACCGTTACCATTGCTGCTATCGTTTTTTCGGTGGTAGGTATTGCACGTTTAAAAAGCGAAGGTTTTATTGTAGATGATATGCCAAAGAGCGATAAGATTTATACCGATTTAAAATGGTTCGAATCCAATTTTGGTGGCGTAATGCCATTGGAGATTGTAATAGATACTAAAAAGAAAAACGGCTTAATCCGTTCTACTAAAACACTGCAGAAAATTGATGACCTTAGTGCGTATATAGCAGCTAATCCAAACACTGCCCGTCCGCTTTCTTTTGTAGAGGGTTTAAAGTTTGCTAAGCAAGCCTATTACGATGGCGATACTACCAGCTACTCCGTTCCTTACGAAGGGGATATGGCTTTCCTCGGAACTTATCTGAAAGCTAAGAAAGAAGGCACTCAAAAAACCTCGCTCAACAAGATGATGAACAGCTTTATGGACAGTACTAAAAGGTATGCCCGTATTAGTATTAATATGAAAGATATTGGTAGTATGAAACTGCCTTTATTACTTAAAGATTTTGAAGATAAAGCACACGAAATTTTCGATACCACGCAGTACAAGGTTACCTTAACTGGCAGCTCGGTTACTTTCGTAGAAGGCTCCGCTTTTATTATCAATAGTTTAAGAGAAAGCATCATGTGGGCATTCGTGCTGATTGCCATTTGTATGCTCTTCCTTTTCCGCTCTGTAAAAATCCTCATCTGTTCCCTTATTCCCAATATTGTGCCGCTTATTATTAC
>JBAXVH010000185.1:0-3396 GCA_037129215.1 Bacteroidota bacterium
ATTTGATTGCATATAAATTGACTTTTTTCGGTCAACCTATATCAGGGACGCACATACCCTCTATTTATCCATTTTCAATTATTCATTATCAATTATCCAGGAGCGTCCAACAGTTAAATTACGATAAGGAATAATTCAAAAAACTTCATTCCCTTCCTAACTTAATTCTTATTTAGTTATAAGTATTTTTTGATTAAACACAAATTATCACTTAACTAAGACAAATATTTTTTAAACTACCTCCATTATTCTCTAAATAGGCATTCATTTATTACAACCTATCTCCATTATTTTCTAAACTTATTCTATTCGTTACATAGTTGTCATGTTTATTTACTAAACTTCAATACTAAGTTCTTAAATAGCCAACATTATTTCCTTTTCAGCCTCCTAATACCAAACAAGATTTATAAAATGTACATAATTTAATTTATATATTATTCCGTTGATTATATCATTTCGCCTTTACAGTTGCTCTTCGCCTGCAATTACACTCATCAGCAATTGTCTACTCCCCTATTTCATGCTTAAGAAAAATTAAAAAATGGATACATTATGTATTCATTAGAATTCAGTATGTATTTCGTTGAACGCATTAAACGTTAAATTCACGATGTATTACTAACGTCTTCCGTTGTATTACTTACGATGTTTTTTCACGACTCACGTTGTATTACTCACGTCTCACGATTTACTTTCACGACTCATGATATATTATTTTTCCACCCAAAGTGAACTATTATCAAAACTCCCTACCCACCACTATTTTTTTGTGGTAATACCAGTTCCCCATAAATTAGCGGCCATGCAGCAATTAAGTATTCAGGAAATTCAAAACTTCAAGGGTAAATATCCAAAGCAGTTATACCTTTTGTTTTTTACAGAAATGTGGGAACGATTTACCTTTTATGGTATGCGCGCCTTGCTGATACTGTATATGACCAAAGTATTCCACTATGGCGATGCAAAGGCCAACCTTATTTACGGTACACAGCAATCGCTGATATATGCTATGATGATTTTTGGAGGTTTGCTGGCAGATAAAATACTGGGTTATCGAAAATCTATTCTCTGGGGCGGTATACTAATGGTATTTGGTAGCTTTATGCTGGCATTTAAGGGAGAAGCATTTTTTTATGCAGGGCTGGCAACAGTAGTAGTGGGTAATGCCTTTTTTAAACCCAATATATCCTCTATGGTGGGTAGCCTTTATGCTAATAACGACGGTAGAAGAGATGCAGGTTTCTCCTTGTTTTATATGGGTATCAATTTAGGCTCCATTCTTGGCGGATTTCTTTGTGGTTATGTTGGCGAAACCATCAACTGGAATCTTGGATTTGGTATAGCAGGTATATTTATGATAGTAGGTTTACTGGTATTTGTAAAAGGACAGAAATCACTTGGCCCTGTAGGGCTACCTCCATTAAAAGCAGGAGCCGATAAACCTTCCTGGCTAACCAGAACAGATGCATTGATATTTGGTGCAAGCATCTGTTGTATTCCTTTATTTATTTATATGCTGAACAATTTCAGCTATTACCCTATTGTCTTAAATATCCTGTTGTTTGGTTCCTATATATATGCTTTATGGGTAAGCTGGCAAAAAGGGAAAGATGCTTTTCTGAAAATGATAGCAGCTTTGGTATTAATCACCTTCAGTATACTATTCTGGGCTTTTTACGAACAGGGAGGAGGATCGCTAAATTTATTTACCGATAGAAATGTAAATCTTCACTTCTTTGGTCACATACTTTCTGCAGCAGCACTCAACAATTCTATTAATGGGGTAATGATTGTAGCTTTAAGTCCAATATTTGGAATTCTCTGGATATGGCTTGCAAGAAGAAAAAGAGAGCCCAATGCCGCAGTAAAGTTTGCTTTAGGATTGGCCCAACTGGGTTTTGGCTTCTACCTGATGGCTTATGGCGCTCATTATGCCAATAGCGAAGGGAGGATACCATTGTTTATTTATGCTTTAGGGTACTTATTTATGACTACAGGAGAATTATGTTTATCACCTATCGGACTTTCGGTTATTACTAAACTATCACCAAGCGGAATTGTAGGCTTTATGATGGGAGTATGGTTCCTTGCCAGCGCTTATGGCCAATACTTAGCCGGATATATAGGATCACTCATGTCAATACCAGATGAATCGGCCGGGGCAAATATCAATTCTTTACAAACATTGGGAATATACGCCAATGGCTACGGTAGAATAGCTGTGATTTCCGTAATTTGTGGGGTTGTTTTATTAGCACTATCATTTTGGCTGAAGAAGTGTATGGACGATAAAAAATAATTTTTATATCGTTTTTTAATAGATTCCCCTATTTTCGTAACTCTTATTTATTTTCACTTTAATAGTTTTATAACATGAAAAAATGCTACTTACTTTTATTGTTGTGCTTTGTATTAGCCACGCAAGGCTATAGTCAGGCAATCTTACAGGAAAGTTTCGAAGGTAGTTTCCCAACTGCTGGCTGGACCTTCTTCAACAATGGAACAGGGAACAACTGGACGCAGAATACAACTGCTACTTATTCTTATGATGGTACAAATTCTTTGCAGTTGCAATACAATCTAAGCAATGCAGCAGATGCATGGGCTTTTACACCAGCATTAACATTAAATACTAATCCAGTAACCATTACCTTTTGGACAAGGGTTCGTTCTGCAACTTATCCGGAAGATTTAAAATTTACAGTTGGTACAGGTAATACAGTTGCTGCACAAACAACTACTTTATTAGATAGTTCAGGATTAACCAATACTAATTTCCGCCAATGGACTGCTACTTATACAGCCCCTACTGCAGGAACTTACTATTTTGCATTTAACTGTTACTCTGCAGCAAACATGTTTTACGTTTATGTAGACAGTGTAACCATTTCACAATTACTACCAGGATGTACTGGTGCACCAACTGGTGGAACAACTATAGCATCAGCAAGTAGTGTTTGTCCAAATATCCCTTTTAGTTTAAGCGTAACAGGCGCTTCAGGTGGCGCAAGTGGACTTACTTATCAATGGCAATCATCACCAGATGGTACCAACTGGACTGATATAGCAGGAGCTACTAATTCTACTTATTCAAATACAGCTGGAATTACTTCCGTTACACATTATAGAAGAACCATTACTTGTGGAGGTTCTTCTGCAAATTCAACTGCAATAACAGTAAACATCAATGCTATTTCATTATGTGCCTGTAACCCAACAAATGGAACTACACTTCATTCATCTACCTCTCCTTCTCTGGATTCAGTAAGTATTCAGGGTACTACTTTGAACGTAGCTCAGCCTGGAGTACCTACTAGTGGCTGGTCTATTTATAATAGTATCATACCAAATGTAGCACAAGGAATTAATTATTCATTATATACTCAATATAGT
>JBAXVH010000186.1:0-3394 GCA_037129215.1 Bacteroidota bacterium
GTAATATTGTATAATACTTTTGAATATGAAACTAACCAAAGCTATTTTTTTTAATTTTTTCTTGTTTTATTTTTTCATTAATTCAGATGCACAAACACAAAATACATTAAACAATTTAGGATTAACCTCTAGTAATCCAGCTAGTGTTGCATTTTCTGTAAGAAAATTATCTTCAGCATATACAGGACCATTAATGAGAGTGAGAGTAAATACCAACTATTATGATGTATACCCTGATGCTAGTGCTGATCATCAAATATCTTTAAACTCTTTAATATCTGCACCTATTTCTTATTCTAGCTCAATAACATCAGCGTCTGCAAATAATTTACAATCATTAACAGCAACCGAAGCATATGTCGCAATTTGGTATGATCAATCTGGTAATTCAAATGATTTAAAACAAAGTTCGGATAATAACCAACCTAAAATAATTGAAAGTCAAAACATAATTTTAGAAAATTCAAGACCTTATATAAAATGGACTAGCAATTCATATACGCAACAACCTGCTCCTGATGGATATTTAAGACAGTTTTTAAGCTTAAATAGCCCATTATCAATTAATGGCCAAGTGGTTATAGTTAATAAATTCGCTACTGATGATCAAAATGGTTTTTTGCTTGGAGATAATAATCCTGGCTCTTATTTTTGGCATCCTGATCCACAGATGAATACATTATTCGCAAGTTATTCAAGTTCATCCATTCAAAATAGTTCCATATTTCAGAATGGAAATTACAAATCAAGTTATACTCTTACTAATTATCATCAAGGGTTAGGAATTAATTCAGTTGCCCCTCAAATTCCAAATTATCAAACATATTGGGATAATATTGGAAGTGAGAGGGATGGAGTATATCATAATACCACCAATGGTTCTGGGTATTCTGAAATATTGTCATTTCCAACTAAGTTAAATCAAACTTTAAGGTCAGGTGTTGAATCAAACCAATCAGCATATTTTGGAATAACTCTAAGTCCTACGAATGATCCAAATGAAAGTAGCTGTGTTGGAGGAACTGTTACAACACTTTCGCCAACTGTTAACTATGGAAATAATACAACTTTAACTTTAAATGTGCCAACTGGAAGTTTTCAATGGCAATATTCTTCTGATAATTCTAATTGGCAAAATGTGTCAGGTGGTTCTGTAATTAACATAAACAATACTGCGACTTCTACTACTTCTAGTTTTTCATATACAGGCGCTTTACAAACTTTTGAAGTACCAACTGGTGTTACTTCAATCACTGCAGATGGGTTAGGTGCTATGGGAGGCTCCGGATATTCGGTTTATAACTTCTTAGGTGGTAAAGGTGGAAAATTAATTGCAGATTTATCAACAACGCCTGGGGAAATTTTAAATATTTATGTTGGAGGTAAAGGGAGTAATGGAGGCTCAAATGGAGTTTTCCCTGCTGGAGATTCAAAAGGGGGGTATAATGGTGGAGGAGATGGTGGTTTAGGTGCAGGTGGAGGTGGAGGAGCAACTGATATAAGAAGAGGTGCGACAGATTTAACAAATAGAATTTTTATAGTTGGCGGTGGAGGTGGAGCAGGTATACAAAGACGACAATCTGAACCTGGTGGCGCTGGTGGCGCTGGTGGTGGATTAGTTGCACAAGATGGTTTTAGAAGTAATTATGGTGGTGGAATGCTAGGAGGTGGTGGCGGAACTCAATCACAAGGAGGTACATCAGGAGCACCAAATAATTTAAATCCTGGTGTTCTTGGAATTGGTGGAATTGGTGATGGTAATGGTACAAATTCTTACAGATCAGGTGGTGGTGGCGGTGGAGGTTTTTTTGGAGGAGGAGGAGGACATGATGGTAATGATCGTGGTGCTAGCACTTCTGGAGGAGGTGGTGGCGGAGGCTCTTCTTATAGCTCTGGAACTATAACAACAAATACACAAGGATATTCCTCAGCAACTGGAGACGGTTCGCTAGTTTTAAGTTATACTATTCCAGCATCAGTAACTTCAAATTATACAACAAGTCTAACGAGTCCAACATATTTTAGAGCAGTCATTACTGATGGTGCTTGTCTAGCATATAGCACAAGTTCATTCATTTCAGTTAATCCAAATTTAATTATTACAAGTCCAATAGCAACATTAACTTCTTGTTTAGGTACTGCATCATCTTATACTACATTTGGAGTTACTGGATCAAATTTAACAGCATCGGTAACTATAACTGCCCCTTCAAATTTTGAAATTTCAACAAGTTCTGGTGGCGCCTATTCATCAAGTTTAACATTGACCAATACTAGTACTGTAAGTCAAACATTATACGTAAGATTAAATTCATTAGCTACTCTAGGTTCTAAATCAGGGACCATAACTGCAACTTCGACAGGAGGTCCCAATGCAATAACTACAATAAGTGGAACTGTAAATTCACTCCCTAATATTGGCATTTCAGGCACTACAACAAACCCTGAATTAGTGAGTTTGACAGCTACAGCTAGTGAAGGAAGCACTTATGCTTGGTCTGATGGAAGTTCAATTAATACTGCTTCCAATACTTTTGATGCATCAGGATTATATTCTTTAACAGTTGTAAATGAATATGGTTGCATCTCATCCACCAATTTCAATATTACAGTGCAACATTGGGGATTAAGTAGATCAGGAGAAAAAACATTAGATAGTGCAAGTCAAATCAATGCAAATGGCAAAATTGCTTCTTTAAATCCTTTGTCATTAGATGGTAAAATAAGAGTGTATAAAACTAGTATACCTAGTGTCACAATTGGTTCTCAAGTATGGACAAATAAAAATTTAGATGTTACAACATATCGTAATGGAGATGTCATACCACAGTTAACTGACCCAACTGCTTGGGCCGGTTTAACAACAGGTGCTTGGTGTTATTACAATAATGACCCAGCTAATGGAGCAATTTATGGTAAACTATATAATATGTATGCTGTGAAAGACTCAAGGGGATTAGCACCACAAGGCTGGCATATACCAACTGATTCAGAATGGACTACTCTTGATAATAGTTTAGGTGGAAATAGTGTTGCAGGGGGTAAGATGAAAAGTACAGGCATTAGTTTTTGGAGTTCACCCAATACAGAAGCTTCCAATTTGAGTGGTTTTACAGGTCTTCCAGGCGGCTACCGTTACGACAATGGCACATTCAGCCTTATTGGCAGCTCCGGCTATTGGTGGAGCACTACACAGTACGATGCTAATGCGCTCTATCTTCGCAGGTTGGACTACAACAATGGAAGCCTGATCATTGATAAAAATACTTACGATAGGCACGGCGGGTTCTCAGTTCGTTTAGTTAAGGATTAATTTGAATAAGTATTTTATTACTTAATAAAGCTAAAACCACTCTCCAAAACGAGGGTGGTTTTTTCATTAAAGCATGTACAC
>JBAXVH010000187.1:0-3332 GCA_037129215.1 Bacteroidota bacterium
CTATATACTAGCTGCATTATTCTGGTGGTTTATTGCTCTGAACAGACAGAATGCTTTAATGACGGAGTTGAAGTATACATCTATTCAGAAAGGCAGCAAAGACTATGAAAATCAGGTGAAGAATATTTATTATACCCAACAACGTAAGCGCGCTCAGTATGCTGGCGAGGGGGTAATATTTTTTGCAGTAATTATAATTGCCGCCTACTTTTTATTCAGGGCTACTATCCGTCACTTCAGGTTTACACAGCAGCAGCAAAACTTTATGATGGCGGTTACCCATGAATTAAAGACCCCTATAGCTATTGTAAAACTAAACATCGAAACTTTACAGAGAAGACAGCTAAAAGAAGAGTATAAAGAAAGGCTGCTGGAAGATACCATCTCGGAAACCGATAGACTGAATAATTTATGTAATAATATCCTTGTAACTTCTCAGCTGGAAACCGGTAAGTACAATTGTTTAAAGGAGCCTATTGATATGAATGCTTTGCTGGAGCAAACTGTTCAGGAGTTTCAGCATCGGTTTAAAAATGTATCGATTATTTATAATCAGGCAACTGATAATTTAATGCTGAATGGAGAAGTTTTATTGATACAATTATTATTAAACAATCTGATAGAAAATGCCATCAAATATTCTTTAAAAGATCCTCAAATAATATTATCATTGAAGCAAACAAGTAACAAACTAATGCTGACTGTTGCTGATAATGGACAGGGTATATCGGATGAAGAAAAGAAAAAAGTTTTTGAAAAGTTCTATAGAACCGGGGATGAAAATAAAAGGAAAACAAAGGGCACCGGACTGGGCTTATACTTATGTAAAAAGATTGTCCAATCTCATAATGGCACTATTTCAATTGCAGATAATCATCCTCAAGGGACTATATTTACCGTAATATTTACAACATAATGATTAGCGAAAAAGGCAATATATTAATAGTAGAAGACGAAGAGAATTTACATAAGACACTTCGTTATAATCTGGAAATGGAAGAATATTCTATCACCTCAGCCTATACTGGCACAGAGGCTATCAAAGCTATTGACAATGAATATTTTGACCTGATAATCCTGGATTTAATGCTGCCAGAACTGGATGGCATCAGTATTATAGAAAATGTTAGGGTAAAAAATATTGACTCTCCAATACTTATTTTAAGTGCTAAAAGTAGTAGTGCAGATAGAATATTAGGATTAAAAAAGGGTGCCGACGATTACCTAACCAAACCATTTAATCTGCAGGAGTTATTACTAAGAGTTGATAAGTTGATAATCAAAACTAAAAAAATTAGAAATACTGCTGCAGCTACCGAACTTAACACCTATAGTTTTGGTGGAAACACAGTGGACTTTAATGCACAGACTGCCGTAACTTTTAGTGGCAACAGCATTGAACTAAGCAAAAAAGAGTCTCTTTTGTTAAAACTTTTAATAGAAAACAAGGGAAATGTAGTAACGCGCGAAAAAATATTGCAGGTTGTATGGGGATACAATGTTTACCCAACTACCAGAACAATTGACAATTTTATCCTCAATTTCAGGAAAAATTTCGAACTGGATGCCCGAAATCCTAAATATTTTCAATCCATTCGCGGTGCAGGGTACAAGTTTGTCCTTTAAACTTATGCCAATTTTGTTGCATTTTACGGTGTTTTGATTACTATCAACGGTTTACATGACAACAATCAGTTTTTTTCTCAACTCAGTAATATAGTTTTGTTATTTAGAAGAGGGAAAATACTCATGGGATTCATTATTAATGATACTATCAAGATTGTAGATTTGCAAGAAGCATTTACCAAAATGTTTCCTTATCTGAAGCTGGAGCTTTTCAGAAAAGGGAATAATTCAGGTAATGGTTCTTCCGAAATCAAACAGCCAATTTTATCTAAAGATAAAACGCTGGCCGAAGTGAGTACCATTGCCAAAGACCAGCAAGTTGTAGTTTCTCCACAGACTACTGTAAGTGAACTGGAAAAACATATCAAGGAAATATTTGGACTTTCATTGCAGGTTTTCAGAAAATCCGGCAACGTTTGGTTAATGACTTCTTTTACTGATAGCTGGACTTTAGAAGAGCAAAACCATCAGGGAGAAATGATTACAGAACAAATGAACTCCCGTAAATCTAAAGCTTCGTAATTCAATTAACGGATTGGCGAATTAGCGCATTAGCTGATTAAATACAAATACATAACCGCAGAGATATGAGTTAATTGAGTCCTCGTATTTGCGTTAAGCCTTAAGCGTTTGCTTCCTATTGTATTCACTTTGTGCCTCTGTGACTTTTTGCCGTTGTGCCTTGTATTAGTATTTATTAGCACATTAGCACATTATCGTATTAGCTAATTAGCTACTCCTCCCACACTTTCAGTCCATCACTGCAATTGGCGCAGATATCTATATTGCCCCTGCTTTTTATAAGTTCCGAACGGAACTGTTTGTAGTTATCATTATTCCAGATCTCTTTAAAAGATTGGTTTTTAAGATTGCCCAGTTGGTGCATAGCATCCTTATCAAAACAGCATGGAACCACTAGCCCGTCCCAGGTAATTACGTTGGCATGCCATAGTTTCCAGCAGTAGTTTCCCATACCACTTTTTACTTCCATTTCGCCCGTCTTTTTATTTTTACGGTAGCGGCTGTACTTATCTATGGTAGGTATTAGCTGGTTTGGATCGTTGGCATAGTCGTACACCTGAGCCGTTTTAAATCGTACCTGATCCACGCCTACTTCTTTCCCCAGTTGCTTTATAGCTTCTATCTGATGCTCGTTTGGTTTTACTACCAGAAACTGAAAAAAGATAAAAGGAGTATTACTCTTCAGCTCCTTTTTCCACTTCACTATATTTCTCGCACCCTCTACTACCTTATCTAAATTTCCTCCCACCCGGTACGATGTATATACATCCTGCGTAGTGCCATCTATCGATATTATCAATCTATCCAAACCACTCTCCACCGTCTTACGGGCATTGTCGTCGGTTAGGTAATGTGCATTGGTAGAGGTGGCAGTATAAATACCTTTTTTATGAGCGTAGGATACCATCTCCAGAAACTTTGGATTCAGGTAGGGCTCTCCCTGAAAATAAAATATCAGGTATAGGAGATCCTTATAAATGTCGTCAATGGTTTGTGTAAAAAAGTCCTTCTCCAGCATACCGGTAGGACGGGTAAATTCTCTTAACCCACTCGGACATTCGGGGCAACGAAGATTGCAGGAAGTAGTAGGTTCAAAAGAAATAGACATGGGTACTCCCCACTGAATAGGCTTGTTCAGCCATTTGCTTAACTGAAAACTACTCACCACTTTAAAAGCATTGAAT
>JBAXVH010000188.1:0-3277 GCA_037129215.1 Bacteroidota bacterium
CTATAAGGTTATCCTGTTTCATGAAGCTTAAAAATCAAGAAATATTTAATAAAATTGAAACTGATTAAATTCCTATTTTGGAAAACAGTAAAAGTAATTTTGTAAATCTACATGTCTTTCAATTATTAATTATTAATTATTAATTATTAATTTTTAATTCTTAATTAATTGAGCTCTTCAATTAAATCAAGTTCTACTTTCAAATTATCGATAATAAATTCCTGTCTTTGAGGGGTGTTTTTACCCATGTAGTATTCCAGTAAATGCTGAATATGATCTCCTTGTTCCAGCAAAACAGGTTGCAATCTTATATCCTGACCAATGAATCTACCAAACTCTTCAGGACTAATTTCACCTAATCCTTTAAATCGGGTGATCTCTGGTTTACTACCCAGCTTCTTTACTGCAGCTTGTTTCTCTGTTTCATCGTAACAATAAATAGTAGTTTGTTTATTACGAACACGGAACAAAGGTGTTTCAAGAATATAAACATGTCCCCGTTTTACCAGATCGGGAAAGAACTGCAGGAAGAATGTCATTAATAATAATCTAATGTGCATACCATCCACATCGGCATCGGTAGCTATTACAATATTATTATATCTTAAAGCTTCTAATCCATCTTCGATATTCAATGCATGTTGAAGTAAATTAAATTCTTCATTTTCATACACCACTTTCTTAGTTAAACCAAAAGAGTTTAATGGTTTACCCCGCAGACTAAATACTGCCTGTAAGTCTACATTTCTTGACTTAGTAATGGATCCACTCGCACTATCTCCTTCGGTAATAAAGATAGTAGTATTGTTCTTCATGGTTACAAAGTCTTCCTTACTTTTTGAATTTGGTTCATCATTAAAATGAATTCTGCAATCACGAAGTTTCTTATTATGAAGGTTAGCCTTTTTAGCACGCTCATTTGCAAGCTTTCGAATGCCGGACAATTCTTTTCTTTCCCTTTCGCTCTGCTCTATTCTTTTCTTTAAAGCTTCGGCTACAGCAGGATTTCTATGAAGATAATTATCTAGTTCTTTACTAAGGAATTCTTCTACGAATTTCTTCATTGAAGCGCCACCTTCCGATACATATTGAGAACCCAGTTTAGTCTTGGTCTGACTTTCAAATACAGGTTCCTGTACCCTTACCGATACAGCCGCTACAATACTCTGACGGATGTCAGCTGCCTCATAATCTTTCTTAAAGTAATCGCGGATAACTTTTACATAGCCCTCTCTGAAAGCTTGCTGATGCGTACCGCCTTGTGTAGTGTATTGTCCGTTTACAAAAGAGAAAATATCCTCGCCATAATCACCATTGTGACTTAAAGCTATTTCAATATCATCACCTTTTAGATGAATGATAGGATAGCGTAATTCATCTGCATTGGTTTTGTGTTGCAATAAATCCAGTAAACCATTCTTACTGATAAATCTTTTGTTGTTGAAGTTAATTACCAAACCAGCATTCAGGTAACAATAATTCCATAACTGGCTTTCGATATATTCGTACCTATAGTTATAATTGCGAAAGATAGAATCGTCAGGAGTAAAAGTTACTTCTGTACCATTCTTTTCAGTTGTGGTTGTTTCTTTATGTTCTTTAGTTAGAAAACCACGTTCGAATTCAGCTTGTTTTTGTTTACCATCCCTGAAGGCAGTAACGGTAAAATAACTACTCAGCGCATTTACCGCTTTTGTACCCACACCATTTAAACCTACACTTTTCTGGAATGCTTTACTATCATATTTAGCCCCGGTATTTATTTTACTTACTACATCCACCACTTTTCCTAACGGAATTCCTCTACCATAGTCACGGATAGTAACAGACTTATTCTTGATGGTAAGTTCAATATTTTTTCCAAAGCCCATGGTATATTCATCAATACAATTATCCATTACCTCTTTCAGTAATACATAAATACCATCATCAGGAGCAGCACCATCTCCTAATTTACCAATATACATTCCCGGTCTTAGACGTATATGCTCTTTCCAGTCCAGACTCCGTATATCGTCTTCGGAATAATTAGCAGGTTTGTTATCTTCAGCCATAATTGTACCCTTTAGGCCGCAAATATTCATTAATATCTGTTGGCTACTACTATCTGTGTATAAATTGATTTCAGCAAAAATTTATTAGCAGAAACTGTGATTTAAACTTCGTCTTCCGCAAAAGTTAGTACATAACCATTATTATCTTCAATAGAAAACTCTGTAGCTCCATAAAATGTTTTCTCTAACCCTTTCAGCACTTTCACCTTTTCTTTAATCTGTTCGAAATAGTTTCTGATGTCAGCAATTTGTACATATAATAATAATGATCCACCATTTTGACGGGATATTTCGGGTAATTCTGCCCCTAAACTTTCAAAAGTCTGAAACATAAATACCACATTACCACATGTCATCATGGCAAATATCAGATCGCCTTCCTCTGGAACAGTTATCGTAACACTAAAGCCCAATTGTTTATAAAACTCAATTGTCTGGTTTATATTATTTACAAAAATGTTAGGAGCTACCGATTTCATTTGTTTTGATTTAATTATTTTAAAATTATAAAATTAACTGAAACACAAACTTAAACTAAATTAAGTTTCTATAAATGATTTCCACTTTAACCCAGATTACGCAATAGAATTCTATTACAGTTTTCAAGTACTTCAAACACAAGCGTTTGCTTGATTTTTTGTTATTACCATAGTTCACTAAGATTGCAAACAAAAAATCTGCACATACACTCGTCTTTATTGTATTTGTAATCTTCATAACGAACTCTAATGCGTAATCTGGGTTTAAATGTGTTGATAGCAGAATCATATATGTCTGGAGCAGAATGATTGCTTTCAGTTATCCGAAGATAGCTGTTGGAAGCAAAATGATTGCGGTAAACTGTCCAGTTATATATTATTTGAGCCAGATCGTTGCTTATTCAGGCAGGATTGAATGTGTTTTACTTGCAAGTGTTATAGTTATCTGGAAAACAATAGATGTCTGATAGTCTAATTGAATATGTATTTAGGATTTATGAATGATATTTTTACTTTAGACTCATTGATTCAAGTAGAAGAGGAGATAATTATTGCCTTAGTTAATCTGTTTTTCGTCGGGGTGAATATTAATATCTTCTCGGACTCTTTGATTTATGAATTAGTGAAGGAAACAATTGTCCATCACAATCTGGATTTAATGTAAGAGAATATAATTTTCAACTAATGGAATATGACCATTAAATATGTGAAATGATTTGTGAATATGATAAGTTAACACCCTAT
>JBAXVH010000189.1:0-3259 GCA_037129215.1 Bacteroidota bacterium
GTTCATCAATTTGGCAGCAAAGCCACTTTCAAACTGTCCTAACTCATTGCTGGAATTAATAAACATAGAGTTTACACTCATTACTCTACCGCGCATATTTTCGGGCGTTTTAAGCTGCATAATAGTCCCTCTTATTACCACACTGATGCCATCTAATATTCCACTCAATAATAAAGCTGCAAATGAAATCCAGAATAATTCGGATAAGGCAAAAACAATTATACAGACGCCAAAACCAGCAACCGATAATAGAAGCTTTAAACCTTGTTTCTTTCTCATAGGGAAGATAGTCAGTAACACTACAATAGTTATACTACCTAAATCGGAGGCACTATTTAAATAACCAAAACCCTGTGGCCCTACCTTCAATATATCTCTGGCATAAACGGGTACCATTGCTACAGCACCACCAAAGAAAACAGCAAATAAATCAAGGGTAAGTGCTCCCAGTAATTCCTTTGTTTTAAGTACAAATGCAATCCCTTCTTTTACACTATCCCAGGTTCTCTTATCACCTTTCTCATTAAGTGCTGGTTTCACTTTTAAACCCAAAAAGATAGTAAAGGCTATAGCAATAAGAATGCATATTACAGAAAGGGTTCCCTGATTGCCTAAATAAGCAATTAATATCCCTGCAAGTGCATGGCCAATAACGGATGCCGACAACCACATACTCTGACTCCAGGTGGTTGCATTTTGTATTACTTTTTTATCCTTAATGATATTACCAATCATTACATTAAACACAGGCCCGGTAAAAGACCTGGCGATACCGGTAAAAAATATAATTACGTAAATACAGTTTGCAATTGCCTGATTACTTAAATGTGTGGAGGAATAGGAAGATGCCAGTAGCCATAATAAACAACAAAGAAATCCATAACTAAATACACCCGTCAGGAGTAATTTCCTTTTCTCACTTATATCTATAACATGTCCTGCATATAAAGCAAGCGATACCGCAGGTATCACTTCAGAAAGTCCTATAAGACCTATTGCAAAAGGAAGATCCGTAAGATTATATATCCACCAACCCACTAATGTTCCCATCATTCTAAGGCCTACCACAAATAGAAAACGGCCAGCCATAAGACTCCGGTATTCCGGAATTCTAACTGCCATGAAAGGATCATGTTTCTGTGTTGTTGTCATTTCTATGGTTGTTATTGCTCAATTATTGCGTAAATCTATGGAAGAAAGAGATAATGCTGACCAGGTTCATATTCTTTTTCCAGTGCGTCCATTATGGTTTGCACATGTAAATCATTCCCCAGAAAATCTGCATTAGAAACATCTACAAACAAGGTAGTTACATTGTGTTGTTTTATGTAATTAATATAGGTTTCCTGAATACCAAACAAATAATCGTCAGGTATGTTTTGTTCGTAAGGTCTGTTCCTCTTCTTAATATTCTGCTGTAATTTAGATACAGGTGCATGCAGATAAATTAATATCTCAGGAAAAATCAGCTGTTGATGTATGATCTCAAATAATTTATGATACAACTTAAACTCTTCCTCAGGCAGATTCACTTTAGCAAAAAGAAGACATTTGGTAAACAAATAATCCGAAACAGTAATGCTTTGAAACAAATCGTTTGTCTGAAACATTTCTTTCATTTGTTTATAACGTTCAGCCATAAAGAAAAGCTCGAGAGGAAAAGCATATTGTTTAGGATCTTCGTAAAATTTAGGCAGAAATGGGTTATCGGCAAATCCTTCCAGCACCAACCTTGCATTCATTTTCTTCGACAATAGATGCGCTAATGTTGTTTTACCTGCACCAATGTTTCCTTCTATAGTTATAAAGCGATATTTCATAATAGTACGGCGTCAAAAATAACCGTCACTATCTGGATGTTTCGGAAAACTTTTGCACATGACAAGTATCAGTACAATTCAACAATAATTCTGCAACAGTCTGTTTAAGTATAGGGTGCATTAATTCATTTGCCACTTCCACCAAAGGCATTAATGCAAATTTTCTATTCTGCATTTCAGGGTGTGGCAGGGTAAGAATTGAATTATTTATAATTTCATCATCGAATAGCAATATGTCAATATCAATTAATCTTGGACCATATTTTATATCTCTGACTCTTCCTATCTCCTTTTCTATTTCCAGTAAATGCAGCATTAACTGGGTTGGATGCATGCTTGAATCCAGTACAACAACCTGATTTAGAAAACTATCCTGTTCTGTATACCCCCATGGAGCAGTATCATAAACTGCTGACAATTGTATTACCTCACCACAAATTGATTGTATTTTCTGAATGGCATAGTTAATATTAGCCAACCTATCCCCCATATTACTTCCCAACAATAAATATGCAGTATCCATCTTACTTTTTGCTGATATTTTCGGAAATTATACTAGCAGTTTTTATGGTAGCATTCAGCATTTTAACCTTCTTATTGTCGTCAAATCTAAAGGATGGAACATATACACTAAGAGCGGCAATTAATAGTCCATTTTTATAAATAGGCGCAGCTATCCCTAATACCTGATCGGTACATTCGATAAGGGCATAACCATCTTCTCTTATTTTCTTAACACAAGTATTAAATTTCTTTTGGGTAGAAGCTTCAGGCCAGATGTTTGCTGCTGGTAGGCCATGTTTAAGGATGTATTTACTTTGAAATTCATCACTTTGTAAAGCCACTAAAAGTCTTCCTGTAGAGGAATCATACACATTCTTCTCCTCCTGGGTTGTTGCCTGTACTAATTGCTTATAAATATGTTGATGAACTATTATTCTGGAGTTTCCCTTCAGAACCGCAACCAGTACGTTCTCCTGAAGTTTTCTCGACAATTTAAGCATTTCATCATCAGAAGCTTCTATCAAATCCTGTTTGTAAACAGAATTACTGCCTAATGATTGCATCTTTTTACCTGGCAAGTAACCTTTCTGCATTTCAAGCTTTTCCAGATATCCCCGGGTAAGTAAAGTCTTTACTATATTGGCACATGTTCCGGCATTCAGCCCCATGTCTCTGGCTATTTCTCCTAATAACTTTGGACGTTCAGGATCGTTTGCAACATATTCTAAAATATCAAAAGCCCTATGAATAACCTGAATCATAAATGTATAAGTAAAGTGGAATAATGAAATCGATTTCAGTACAAAAATACTATTTATAGATATACGATTTGTTTATAATATAAAATTCATTCTCATAATAGGAAAGTTAATAGCCCATTTCAGAGGAACATCCCATACACAATTAATATATTAAGTGACTGAACATACAAGTAT
>JBAXVH010000019.1:0-12640 GCA_037129215.1 Bacteroidota bacterium
CCTGTCTCCTAAATCCCTTGTATTAATTATCACATTATCCAATCATCATATTATCACATTTGTGTTCAATTACTTCACCACCACCTTCTCGCTATAGCTCGTATTTTCATTCTGTAAACGAAGATAATAGACTCCCTTAGGAAGGTTGGTAACATCAAAAGAATAACTGATAGTAGGCTGAATATTCTTCTGTGTCAGCACCACTTTACCTACCCCATCAATTAAACTTGCTGTGAAATTATTTTCCACAATTGGATTGATATAAAGGAATAAATAATTGCTAGTAGGATTAGGATACAGCTTAATACTCATAGATTCTTTTCTGTTAAGTCTCACCAGATTGGAATAGGTATAGGAACCATTTTTATCCACCTGTTTAAAACGATAATATCCTTGTTCCAGCGGCTTACTATCTATAAACTGATAGCTATGTTGTTCGGTCATATTGCCTATTGCATTTACAGTGCCAATCTTTTCAAAATTGGATTCATCAATCGATCTTTCTACCTCAAAATAAGCATTATCAATTTCAGTATTTACGATCCAGTCCAGACGATTATACTCGCTTAAGCTTTTACCGGTAAAGCTGATAATATTTACAGGAACACCTGTTGAAGGTACATAGGTAGTAACTGTTTCTGTAATAGTAGTATGACCCGATGTTGGCCCAATACTACCAGCAGGAACTACGCCGTAGTAACTGCCAAAAAAGGTATACGGATATTCGGGTGTAAGGGTACTATCCAGAGAAACAAAATAGGCATAAGTACCATTAGGATATTCAGGTGTTTTGCAATAGCGGCCATTCCTTGCATCAAGGTCACCATATCCAGCTGTGTACACATAATCTTCCTGAAAAGCACCTAAAGGATAGGTTGTAGAAACAGCAGGCCCTGCCGACGAAGCAGTAGCGCCACTTGGCAAGGTAGTACGAGCACTGATGCTTCTTACATGATACCCAGTTCTTATCCTTCTTATTTTACTGCTTGTATTCATACTATCGCTATATCCATAAGCCCCGTATACCGGATACCCATCAAAAGCATACCCTATAATGGGAGAGTGGTGGGTACTGTCGTTAATATCATACAAACACTTCGGACTCACATGATGATGGTATTCTCCCTGCTGCTGCGGATGGCCTAAACATTTATCGAACCCATTGGTAACGGTGCCAAATTTATCGCCCTCCCAGTAGTATGCATTTCTATTCCATACCCCTGCATTGTTATAACTCATTGCATCGCTTACATTAAATATCGATACCCCATTCGTCCATACGCCCGTATGCCCGTTTCCTACCGTAGTAGCAGTGCCGCTGTTCTTAGCCGGATTGCGTGGAATCTTATATACAAAGTTCTGATTGCTCGGTGTATTAGGATTGCCATTCCACGGACCAATGCTGTAGCCCGGTATACAGGTACAGCTGATGTACACATAGTTGGTAGAATATTGCACCTGTTGCACGTTCGATTTTATGCCGCCATAGCCCGTTGCTCCGGTGGTATTTACCACCCACGATGTTACTGCAGGTCCTTGTGCGAAAATGGTAGGTATACACAATACCATAGCCAATACTAATTGTACTAATTTCTTTTGCATAAAGAATAATTTAAATAATAGACGAGGCAATATAATAAATCCTTCGTAGGATAAAAGTTTTTTGTTGTTCAGGTGTTTAAATGGTTCAAAGCGTTTAATGTTTAGGTCGTTTAATACATATAAGATTACTACAATAAGTTCCCCTTGTATTCAATTAGCATATCAGCACATTATCAAATTAGCTAATTAGTATGGCGTTGCCTTTGGCCCCGGCTATCATTCCAATCTTTATTTTTTCTGAGCCGAATTACGCTTTATTACTGGGAGTACAGGCGCAGAAAAAATAAAGGATTTTCCCTTCTATCCGTAACGCAATACAAATACAACGCTCCACCCGTCAGTACGCTCCAATTATCAGTTTTAAATTATTCATTATCAATTATCCTGGAGCGTTGGAAGGGTAAATTCGCTTAGAAAAGAATAAACCAGCAAACCTATCTTGGGGATATGACGGTTATAGCTATCATATTTTATAGTGCTTGAACTAACATAATTAATATTTTGCTTTACATTCGGCTCTACTTTAAACTATTACAATGAATATAAAAAGTATAATATTAAGCTGTTGTTTTTTATTTTTCTCTATTTGTTTATTATCCCAGAGCTCTCTGCCTAAGCTGAATAGCAAAAGCGACTTTGATAAATTAAGCGGATATCCATTGTCCAATAGATACGGGCAAGTATCATCTATTATTATTGTTTATGATTTAAATAAAGATGTATTATATTTTGTAAATTCAAAAAGATACAAATTTCATTATGATTTCTGTTCAACACTAGCCAATACTGAAATTGATCTGGAAAGTTTTAATTCTATTAACTATTCTGACAATCCCAATAGAAGATATCTTCTTGCAAATCTTAATTATTTTCAGTCACTTAAAAGTTATGTTCTTGAAATATCCCCTATTGATATTATGCCTTTACCAATGGTAATTAAGTTATACGAAAGTGTATTGAATTCGGGGTGTTTTAAAAAGGATTTTCACCTGTTATTAAACAGCTCAAGGTTACTAAGTAACAAGGAAATATTTCCTAAACATTTATCCATAATTACTCCATCTTATATTTATCAAAATCTAAGTTTTCAAGCCTTAAGTAAGTGCCAGAATTATGGTACATTGAAATTTATAAAAGATATTGAGAAAGAAAAAAACGATATTCATCCAGACGACATTATAGTGATTGATAAAACACCTATTTATCTACCAGTTGTTGCAGGAATTATAGTTGCGGAGTTTCAGACTCCATTAAGTCATTTAACGATACTAGGGCAAAATAGAAGAATTCCAATATGTGCTTATAAAATGGCTTATAATGATTCAGCCTTAATGAAGTTTAATCATCAGAAGGTAATTTTTGCAGTCAATAAGGACACTTTTGATATTAGATTATCTACTAATACTCTTCAAAGTAATTATACACAAAAAACAAATATTCCCCATGCCGATCTCTCACTCCATACTTTAATTGATATTAATGATTTAGGAAAGAGTTCTATAAAATATGTAGGCAATAAAGCTTCTAATTTAGGTATACTGAATAAGCTTAGTTTACATGCAAACTTTAAGGTGCCCGAATCTGCATTTGCAATTCCTTTTTATTTCTATCATCAACATGTATCCCAAACTGAGGTAAAATCCCTTCTGATGAAATTATTAAATTATACAGAAATTAGAAATAATAAAGATTCAATTGAATACTATCTTAGTAAGATAAGAAATCAAATTGAAAATACGCCTATAGATTCTAATTTAATAAAAGAAGTTGTATCAAAAATTACTAATGCGGGACAGTTTACCAGAATGCGTTTTCGTTCCTCTACTAATGCTGAAGATGCAGAAGGATTTTCTGGTGCTGGTTTGTATTCATCTTTTACTGGTACTGTTAATAGTACTAAGAAACCTATCGACATGGCTATTAAAAAAGTATGGTCAAGTTTATGGACATATGAAGCATTTCAAGAACGTGAATATTATCGAATAAACCATGAAGATGTTTATATGGGAATTCTTGTCCATAGATCATTTCCAAACGAAAACGTAAACGGAGTAGCAATTACTAAAAATATATATCGTTCCAATAATGACGGCTTTGTTATAAATGCTCAATTAGGTGATGAAAAAGTAGTAAGCCCTAAACCTGGAAATACCTGTGATCAATTTATTTGCTATCCTGATGCTTCTAATGAGATTTATGAAAATAAAAAGATAATAGATATTATTTCATTGTCTAATCTTAATAATGGTATTTTACTTATGAATGAAAATCAAGTACAGAATCTTGCTAATCAATTAGAATATATTAAACAATATTTTTTTAATCAAACTCATACCAATAAATCATATCTTGATTTTGGACTTGATCTGGAATTTAAACTGGAAGGTGCAACAAATCAACTTTATATAAAACAAGTAAGATTATATAACGATTAGTGTTTTTCTATTAAGTTATTAATTATCACATTACTTCTCATCAAGCGGCCGTTGAAGCCTTTACTATCTTTGCGGATACAATATCAGTAATATATAAACACTTTCAATTTCCACCCCAAAACCATCTCCACCGGATGATTGGTAATTACATACTCATACAAATGGTATCAACAACGGAGTGACAAATAACTATATAAGTATCAACAAGAGTATAGAACGCAACTAACGGTTATACATAAAACAGATACCAGTTACACATAACGCAGACAACGGTATACCACTGCAGGATTAACAATGATGCATTCCGGACTTAACGGTGTAGCATACACGGACTGTTCGGAGATATGCACGGATCGTTCGTGGTCCATACACCAATCGTTCGGGCATAAGCACGGATCGTTCGTAGCCCATACACGAGTCATTCGGGCATAAGCACAGATCGTTCGTAGAACATACACGAGTCGTTCGGGCATAAGCACGGATCGTTCGTGGTACATGCACGGGGAGCTGGTAAAATGAAAAAATGGTGTTCAATCAGCTAAATAACTACTTACAAAGGCAGAGCGATGTATTTGTATTCGCGTTAGTTGCAGCAGGGAATATCCTTTGCTACCACCCCTGAACCTGCTATTAATATGGGCTTGATATAGTGGTAGGAAAGATAGGAAGAGCAGCAACGGCCGCCTCAGCGGAACGCCCTAATCAAAGTAAAAAGGAAAAAATAAAAAGTAAAAAAAACACCTGTTGTTATTCTATAGTATTTGTTATAAAATCTCAATTAACAAACATTTCAACCTCGTTATATCACTCAAGGGTAAATTACTATATACCTTTATTACTCTTAAAACTGTATTATGAATAGAATACTTCCCTTATTGCTGTTGATATTATTAGCCAACACTGGCTTTTCGCAGACTAAAAAACCGGTAATAAAAGATACCATTAAAGGAGCCATTATAAAGGTGCATCTTACTAATAGAAGTCAGCAGCCTTTAAAGCATGAGGAGATTATTCTTGCATCAAAAGACGCTAAAAAAACGTATAATCTATATACCAATAATGAGGGGGATGCATCGGTAAAAGTGGAGCCTGGACATAACTATATTATTAAACTAAAAACGATTGAAGATACTACGGTGTATGGCAATATAGATGTGCCTGCACTGGAAGCCAACGAAAGTTTTCCCGAACCATTTAGTCTGAACATGACCTATGAGCCAGCAAAACATTATGTGTTTCATCATCTGGAGTTTGATAATGCGAGTGCGGTACTGAAAGCTGCATCGTATAAAGAACTGGAGCAACTGGTAGAATATATGCAACATAAACCGGAGATAAATATTGCAATAAATGGCCATACGGATAATGTAGGAAAGGAGCAGGCAAACAAATTGCTATCGCAGCAAAGAGCAGATGCGGTAAAATATTTCCTGATTAGTAAGGGGATAGCAGAAAATAGAATTACTACGCAGGGCTTTGGTGCTACACAACCCATTGCAGATAATAGCACGGAGGAAGGGCGTCAGAAAAACAGAAGAACGGAGTTGAGGATTTTATAGTGCGAGTTATTTTTCTGTAATAATCTCCCCTATGGGTTTACCATTCCTTACAATTGAATTAAATAATAGTTGCTCAGATTAAATATTAATGAAATGTTATCTGATTAAGTACCGGAATACTAATAATTATTTCTTTTGCCGTTGAATTGAACTAAAAAATGATTAAAAAATATATAAGTACCAAACTTATTCTGCTGCTTTGTTGTACCCTTTCGTTTAATATGATTCAGGCTCAGGTAAAAGGAAAAGTAATAAACGCTGCAAACAAAGAACCTTTAATGGGCGTATCTATTCATGCTAAGAACGCTAAAAAAGGTATTACCACCGATACATTGGGCAGGTTTGTTTTAAACCAAATAACTCCTTCAAAACAGATATTTACATTTTCCTCTTCTGGGTTTGAAACAAAAGATACTTTGATAGATACTGATAATACAAATGGTAATCCTGTAGTTATTTATCTAAATGAAAAGAAAGAACAAATGGAGGAAGTTGTGTTAGTGTCTTCGTCCAGAACGAATTCGAGAATAGAAGATTTACCTACTAAAGTAGAAGTGTTGGGAGCAGAAGAAGTACATGAAGAAAATCAGATAAAACCGGGAAATATTGTAGGTATGCTGGGAGATATTGCTGGTGTGCAAATTCAACAAACGAGTGCTGCAACCGGAAATGCAGATATGAGAATACAGGGATTGTCGGGTAAGTACACACAATTGCTTAGAGATGGAATGCCGCTATATGGAGGTTATGGTGGAAGCTTTAGCATACTTCAAATACCACCATTGGATTTACAACAGATAGAACTGGTAAAAGGATCGAACTCTACCTTGTATGGAGGAGGCGCCATTGCTGGTATGGTAAATCTTATATCTAAGAAACCAAAGCTAAAGCATGAAGAACACAGTTTTACTTTGAACAGAAGTACGCTGGAAGAAACTAATTTTAACACCTTTCATAGTGGTAGAAATAAGAACTTTGGGTTTACCGTTTTTGCAGGTGCAACCAATCAGCATGTAATAGATGTAGATAAAGATGGGTTTAGTGATGTGCCTGAAATTAATAATGTTTTTATACATCCACGCTTCTTCATTTATGGAAAACATAATACTGAAACTGCAATAGGGTACACCCTTACATACGAAGATAGAAAGGGTGGGGATATGCAGGTAATAGATAATAAACCCAATGCACTCCACAGCTTTTTTGTAAGCAATAAGAGCATACGTCATACAGCCGATATAAGCTGGGATAAAAAACTAAACAGCAACGATGCTATTACTGCTAAAGGAAGTATTAGCTTTTTTAATAGAAGGGTAGAGACCAACCTAAATAAACTGGAAGGAAACCAAAGCTTATGGTACTCAGAAGTTGCCTATAATCATAATAGTAAACACCATAAATGGGTGGCTGGAATAAATTTTAATGGCGACAATTTTAGTAAACAATTACCCGATACTACGCCAATACCTAATGAACAAAGCAATACCATTGGAATGTTTATTCAGGACGACTGGAAGATAAGCCCTAAGTTTTTTGTACAGAGTGGTATACGTTTGGATAATAATAATCAATATGGCAGTTACCTGTTGCCAAGAATATCTTTGATGTATAAACCCAGTAAGCCTTTTACTTTCAGATTGGGAGGAGGTTTAGGATATAAAACGCCTGAGATATTTAATGCTGAACTGGACGAAAGAGATTACCGTTATTTGAAGGGCTATACTTCTAATATTGTTTCGGAACGCAGTTATGGAATTAACTGTGATATGAACTATAAAACCAAAATTGGTGATTGGAATCTTACCTTCAATCAAACGTTCTTCCATACTGAAATAAGCAAGCCAATTTTGCTAGATTCTACTACTAATAAGTATCTCTATTACAACGAAAATAGTGCACTTAAAACTTCGGGTTCGGAAACCTATGTACAGTTGAAAGAAGACGAACTGGAATTGTATTTTGGTTATGTATATACCGATGCAAGAAGAACTTATAATGCCGTTAATCCAAATGTGCCTTTACTGGCTAAAGACAAGTTAGCTACGATTGTTCAATATGAATTTAGTGATCATTTTAGAGCGGGTATAGAAGCTACTTATTTTGGAAAACAATATCTTGATAATGGCACTCAAACTGATAGTTATTTATTTGGTGCTTTAATGATGAATTATAAAACGGGGATCTTTTCTTTTGTGATAAACTGTGAGAATATCTTTGATTATCGTCAGAATAAAACCAGCAGCGTTGTATTGGCACCTTATACTAATCCTTCTTTTAAAGAAATATGGGCTCCAACTGATGGTAGGATTATTAATTTGAGTATGATGGTGAAGTGGTAGGAGAAATGGGCTGAAAGATTGATTTTTACATAATCTATATGGGCTATAAAAAAATAATTCGTTTATGATTAGTAAACGAATTATAAGTTGTGGTCCCGACGAGAATCGAACTCATATCTAGAGTTTAGGAAACTCCTATTCTATCCATTGAACTACGGGACCATGCGGCAAAAATAATGGAATGAGGTATTGATTACCCTAAAATGATTGATTTATAGTAAAAATACTATCAAGGATAATAGCCTAAACTTTCTTCAATTTATTTCATACAACTATATTTGCAGCTATGAGTACGAATAACGAGACTACCTTCCAGCAGATAATTGCCCATGCGAAAGAATATGGATTTGTTTTTCAAAGTAGTGAAATCTACGATGGACTAAGTGCCGTGTATGATTACGGTCCGTTTGGATGTGAATTGAAAAAGAATATCCGCGACTACTGGTGGAAGAGTATGACACAGCTTCATGAGAATATTGTGGGTATTGATGCTGCTATATTTATGCATCCTACCACCTGGAAAGCGAGTGGACACGTAGATAATTTCAGCGATCCTATGATTGATAACAAGGATAGCAAAAAGCGCTACCGTGTAGATCATTTAATAGAAGGTTTTGTAGATACACTGAATGCAAAAGGGGAGATTAAGAAAGGGGAGGAGTTGATAGCTGCAATGGATCAGTTACTGGCTAAAGATGATTTTGCCGGACTAAAGGATTTGATCTATGAACACAAAATGTCTTGTTCTGTAAGTGGTACATGCAACTGGACCGATATCCGTCAGTTTAATTTAATGTTTAAAACAGAGTTTGGAGCAGTAGCTTCCGATAACCCTGATGATAATATTGTATACTTACGTCCGGAGACTGCTCAGGGTATTTTTGTAAACTTTCTGAATGTACAAAAGACTGCGAGAATGAAGATACCTTTTGGTATTGCACAGACCGGTAAGGCTTTTAGAAATGAGATAGTTGCCCGTCAGTTCATTTTTAGAATGAGAGAATTTGAGCAAATGGAAATGCAATTCTTTGTTCGTCCTGGCACAGAAGGAGAGTGGTATAAAGTATGGAAAGAAGAAAGATTAAACTGGCATAAGAGTCTGGGTATTCCTGCAGAAAAATATCGCTATCACGATCACGTTAAATTAGCCCATTATGCTAAGGAAGCATGTGATATTGAATTTGAATTCCCTATTGGTTTCAAGGAAGTAGAAGGTATACATTCCAGAAGCGATTTCGATTTAACGCAACATCAGTTATATAGTAAAAAGAAACAGAATTACTATGATGCGGATATAGATCCTGCTACAGGAAAGCCTTATGGCAACTATATTCCTTATGTAATTGAAACTTCTATTGGTCTGGATAGAATGTTCCTATTGGTACTTTGCAGTGCTTATAAAGAAGAAACAATTACGAAAGAAGATGGCAGCACCGATAGCCGTGTGGTATTAAATATTCCGGCAAAGCTTGCTCCTAATAAACTGGCTATATTCCCATTAACTAAGAAGGATGGTCTGCCAGAAATAGCAGAGAAACTAATGAGTGAGTGTAAGCCTTTGTTCCGTTGCTTTTACGAAGAAAAAGATGCGATAGGAAAACGTTACCGCCGTCAGGATGCTATAGGTACACCATTCTGCGTTACAATAGATCATCAAACAATTGAAGATGGAACGGTTACAATCCGTCACAGAGATACTATGACGCAGGAGAGAATACCAATGGATAAAGTGAAGGAACTGGTATTGAATGCTTTAGTGTAAGAATATTAATGTTACAAGTTGCCAGTTACCAGAACCCAGTAACTGGCAACTTTTTTATTTTAGATAAGCCCCAACAATTTCTCCATCCATTTCTTCTACCACAATATGATCCTCATTTGTAGTAGCAATTGATAATCCGATATAATCCGCTTTAATAGGGAATAATTTATACATTCTTTCCACCAGTACCAGCGTTTGAATACTGTTGGGTAAATAATTAAGAAAAGGTTTTATAGCATAAGTAAGTGTGCGCCCATTATTTACAACATCATCTATAATAAGAATATTTTTATGGTTGAAATACAGCTGTTTATCCAGTACAATTTCTGTTGGATTGTCTTTGTCCATCGATAATGATATTAAGTTGATAGGGTTGGTAATAACTTTACTTAGTGAATCCGCTATTTTCTGAGCTATAGAAAATCCTCTTGGCATTATTCCAACTATGATAAATTCGGTATTATCGTCCGATACATTTTCTGCTACCTGCAATGCCAGTCTTTTGATAATTATATTTATTTCCGCCGCAGACAGTACATATTGCTTTTCGTTCATAAGCTGATTATAAGTTCTCAAAAGTAATAACATTCAAGCATTCTTCTGAAAATTGAGAGTCGATATAAGTATTTAATATTTTCTATTGAATTTTGTACTAAAATTTATATTTATGTTAAATACCCTACTTTGCATGCATAAAATGGCTGCATTAAGTATCTAACAATAAACTTTTATCCGGTTTAAAGGTCTTCTAAAACATTATTAAACTACATTATTAGTGCTATATTCAAAAAAACTGTTTACTTTTTTTCTTTTTTGCTGGTTTACAAGCACCAATTTGCATGCACAGGAAATTGTAACCGATTCTACTAAATTGTTATCCAATAATACTATTCCCCAAAATACACAAAAAGATTTAGTAGATGTGTATCATCAATTATTTCATAAAGAAAGAAAGGATAATACAGATACAAAACATGAACCCTGGAGATTCCATTTTGCAAATGTGCCAGCAGTTGGTTATACATTACAAACTGGTTGGGCTGCTATAGTAGCATCTAATATTGGATTTTATACAACTTCTGATACTACTGCAAAGGTTTCTAATATGCTTGCCAGTATTGCTTTTTCACAATATAATCAGACGATTCTTCCTTTTCAGGCAAATATCTGGACAGCCAAAAATAAATACAATATAATTGTAGACTGGCGTTATCTGGATTATCCTTCTGATACTTATGGCTTGGGTGGACATACAGAATTATCGAATGGTTATACAATCAATTTTTCTTACGCAAAGATTCATCAATCTGTAATGAAAGAAGTAGTGCCCAATTTTCTATTAGGAGGTGGTTTCTTTTATGATTATCTCTGGAATATTGAAGAGGTAAATCCACCAGCAAATGTAAAAACGAGTTTCCAACGTTATGATAATAATGGATCTGTTGTAAAAACCAAATCCACATCCTCCGGATTGGTATTAAGAGGACAATATGATTCCAGACTAAATCAGATTAATCCAGTTAATGGATGGTATGCTTCCGCAATATTCAGGCCAAATTATACGTGGTTGGGTAGCGATAACGACTGGCAATCTTTACAGGTAGATATTCGTAAATACATTCCTTTATCCGCAAATAAACATAGTGTTCTTGCATTCTGGAATTTAGACTGGCTAACAACCGCTGGTAAACCTCCGTATTTATTACTGCCAAGTACCGGATGGGATGATTATTTTAATAGCGGAAGAGGGTATATTCAGGGAAGATACAGAGCAAAGCAAATGATATACTTTGAAAGTGAATACAGATTCGATATTACCCGCTCTGGTTTATTTGGTGGGGTAGTATTTGTTAATTCTGAATCTTTTTCTACACAGTTTTCTAAAGAATTCCGTTCAAATGCTATAGGTTACGGTGCTGGATTACGGATTAAATTAAATAAACTCTCTGGAGCAAACCTTTGTATAGATTATGGATTTGGAACGGATGGCTCTAAAGGATTCTTTGTAAATCTTGGTGAAGTATTTTAGTGTTATTTAGGTGCCGTTTTTTTACTTTTTGCATTTTACTTTTACTTAATTAAACCTTTTGCTAATATTTAACCCTTATAAACATCCTAATTCTATTACTTTTGTTTCTTTCAAATTATATACTTAGAATGAAAAAATGCTTTCTTTTATTATTGTCGGTAGTTTGTATAACCGCTGTTTTTGCTCAGAATAAAACAAAATCTTCTAAAAAAGATAAAAATTCAACAACTGTAGCTAATGACTCTACTAAACAATTAGTAAATATTCCAACGGATAAACCTGCAGCTTCCCCTAAAAAAGATTGGAGTAAAATAAACTTCAACAATAGAGCTAATGATCATTTTATGATTCAATTTGGGACTGATGATTGGTTAAATAAACCTTCTTGGGTAAATACTGGTGGTTTTTCACGTCACTTTAATTTTTACCTGATGTTGGATAAACCATTTAAATCAAATCCACATTTTAGTTCTGCTTATGGCTTAGGATTAACCTGTAACAATATCTTTTTTAGCAACCAGAGTATTAATTTAAGTAAAGACACTGTACAATTTGACAATAATACAACTTACAGTAAATTTAAATTAACTACAATGTACCTTACTCTTCCTGTAGAGTTAAGATATTTTACTGATCCTGTAAATCCTAATAAATCATGGAAGTTTGCAGTTGGAGCTAAATTTGGGTTGTTAGTTAATGCATATACAAAAGGTAAAAATTTATTAGACAAGAATGGCAATAGCCTTCATGGAACCTCCTATACAGTTAAAGAATATAATTCAAGCTTCTTTGATTCTTACTTATTTAGTCTGACTGGTAGAATAGGATGGGGTAATTTTTCATTAAATGCAGATTATCATGTAACTACCGTATTTAAAGACGGTTTTGGTCCAGCAGTTCACCCACTATCTATT
>JBAXVH010000190.1:0-3226 GCA_037129215.1 Bacteroidota bacterium
CTATAAATACTGGATGCAACCTTAATGCCTACATCATCTAATTGTTTTAAATCATCTTCCGTTTTATCAGCCAGATCAAAAATAGTTTCAATAGCTGTGGCTAAAGTCTTAGCAGTTGTTTCTCCTACAAAGCGAATGCCCAATGCATAAATTAACCGATGCAATGGTTGTTGTTTTGAAGCATCAATTGCTTTTACCAGATTGTCTACACTCTTCTTACCAAATCCTTCCATGGTAGAAATAGATTCGTAGTTCAGTTTATAAATACCCGGGATATCTTTTAATAACCCTGCTTCATAAAAGCTGCGGATATTAGCTTCGCCCAGACTTTTAATATCCATTGCATCCTTACTTACAAAGTGTATAATCTTCTCTACCACCTGTGCTTCGCATTCTATATTGATACAGCGCCATACTGCCTCTCCTTCTTCTTTAAACAGGCCACTATTACATACAGGGCAATGCGTAGGAAAGTTAATCTCTATTTCCGCTCCTGTCCTGAGTTCAGGAAACGATTTTACTATCTGCGGTATTACATCGCCCGCTCTTTCTATTAAAACAGCATCGCCAATCATCAGCTGTTTTTCTTTTATATATTCTTCGTTGTGAATAGATATACTACTCACCGTTACACCTCCCAATGGTACTTGCTTTAGTTTAGCTACAGGGGTAACCGCGCCTGTTCTGCCTACCTGAAATTCTACCGATAATAGCTGGGTAGTTGCCTGTCGTGCTTTAAACTTATAAGCAATTGCCCAACGGGGATGATGAGAGGTCATACCTATATGATCCTGCACATTCAGGTCATCTACCTTTACTACCATCCCATCTATTTCGTATGGAAGATCGTCTCTCTTTGTTTCAAATTCATTAATATACTCTATCACTCCCTCTATACTATCTACTACTTTCATTTCCTTTACAGGAGAACGAAATCCAAGATCCCAGAGCATTTGCAGAGAAGCGGAATGGGAGGATAATGGATGATTGATAATGGATGATGGATGATTGATAATTGATAATTGCTGATTGTATTCTCCTATCTCCTGTCTTCTATCTCCTGTCTCCTCAGTATTCCTCACGGTATAACTAATGTGGTACAAAAACGCATCCAGATTTCTCTTGGCTACTTCGGCAGGGTCTTTCATTCTTAGGCTACCACTGGCAGCATTGCGAGGATTTGCCAGCGGGGATAATCCCTGTGCAACCAATGATTGATTATATGCATCAAAGGATTTTTTGCTCATCATTACTTCGCCCCTAATTTCTATCATTTGTATACCATAACTGGAGAATGCTGCTCTTAAAGGTATAGAACGTATCTGTTTTATATTGGTGGTTATATCATCGCCCTCTATACCATCGCCTCTGGTTACAGCTCTTATTAAAACATCGTTTTCGTATATCAATGAAATGCTGGCTCCATCAAACTTAGGCTCAACGCAGTATTTTAAAGAACTAGTCTCTGCAAGCTCGGTTGCTTTTCTATTCCAGTCTATTAAATCCTCTCCGCTAAAGCTATTATCCAGACTCAACATAGGCACTATATGCTGCACCGTATTAAAACTCTGGTTCAAACTACTGCCCACTCTTTGTGTAGGAGAGTCGGGGGTAATAATTTCTGGATGTTGTTCCTCTATTTTTTTTAGTTGATTAAAAAGAATATCATATTCAGCATCGCTTATCAATGGATTATCTAATACATAATACCTGTGTTCGTGAAAACGAAGCAATTTTCGAAGAGATTCTACGTTTGTAAAATCAAAAGAAGAAATATTATTTGCATTAATAGTGTTTAACCATTCGTTTGTTTCATCTATAAATAACTTTATTTCCTCTTTGTTATACATTTTTTCGACAATTTTGTATTTCGTATCGTGTAAACTATACACCTTTGTAAAGTTTATAAAACAAAGATAACGGTTAAGCCATAATCATTAATTCTAACGACAGCTATGAGTAAAATATCTTATACCATTAAGAAAAAGGAAGGTGCTTTAATAAAAGATCCAGTGTCTTTGGTAAAGTCTTATCCTAAAATGCACGTTACTGCCGACTGTGCCATCTTTGGTTTTGATGAAAACGAATTGAAGGTATTACTCATTAGAAGTGATCTTGCAATTTATAAAGATTTATGGTCTTTACTGGGCGATAATATAGCAGATGATGAAGATTTGGACGCTGCCGCCTATCGTATTTTAAGAGAAAGAACAGGGATGAAAGATGTATATCTGGAACAGGTAAAAGTATTCAGCAAGCCCGACAGACATCCGGGTGGTAGAGTTTTGACTGTTGCTTATTGTACTTTATTAAATACCCGTCATCACGAGCTGATGATTCATGATAATGAAATTCACTGGCATAAATTCTCTTCTATAGAAGAGATGGCATTTGACCATAAAGAAATTTTGAATGGTTGTTATCAATGGTTACAAAAAAGAATTCAGGAACATCCGCTTGGTTTTAATTTATTACCAGAGAAATTCTCTCTGCGTGAACTACAGAACTTATACGAAGCGATACTTGGAATAAGAATGGACAGACGTAATTTTAGAAAGAAGTTTGCTTCTATGAAATTGCTGATTGATACTGGCGAACTGGAAGATGATGTACCACACAGACCGGGCAAGTTGTACCAATTTAATTTTGAGAAGTATGAGAAACAAAAGAACAGCTGGACCGGTATTGATTTCTAATACTTATCTCACTCCTTTAAACATCTACGGCTTATACAAGCATTAAACATCCGTTTGTGCTTGTTTGTAAACAGTTTTACCATAATCTCAAAGAGTTTGAGACTCCTATCAATTGACAATATGGTGAAGATTTATTGATTCATATAATATTGGACAAAATATTAACGATGTCTGATAAAATATTGATGATACCGATAACTTATTGAAATTGCTGACAAGTTATTGACGGTGATTTTTAAAATATTGACTTAGACTATTAACTAATTGATTTAGACAATTAAAATATTGATTTAGATTATTAACTAATTGATTTAGATTACTTTTTTTAAATTTAGACAATTAAAATATTGACTTAGACTATTAACTAATTGATTTAGATAATTAAAATATTGACGTTACACATAACTTATTGAAGTTGCGCATAAATTATTAACGAAGACTATCAACTTTATAATAAGAACTTTTAATAAAGAGGCGTTGTATTGAGAACAAGCTATGATGATTGATTAATTTATACGAAAGCGGAGTAT
>JBAXVH010000191.1:0-3225 GCA_037129215.1 Bacteroidota bacterium
TATTTTTACTAACTAACGTTAGTATTTTAACGATTGATTGCCAAATTAATAAATGAAAAAGTTATGTCAAACTACAGTTTTTTCGAGAGTGTAGAAAAGAGTTTCAACAAGGCTGCAGAATTTACCAAATGGGATAAAGGTCTTCTTGAACAAATTAAAGCTTGTAATAGTATATACAGCATGAAATTCCCTGTAAGAATGGATGATGGTCGTATAGAAGTTATTGAAGCTTATCGTGTTCAACATTCTCAACACAAATCACCTTGTAAAGGAGGTATAAGATTTAGTATGGGTGTAAATCAGGATGAAGTGATGGCTTTAGCAAGTTTGATGACTTACAAATGTGCTATTGTAAACGTTCCTTTTGGTGGTGCTAAAGGGGGTATTAAAATAGACCCAAAGAAGTATAGTGCTTATGAACTGGAGAAAATAACCAGACGTTATACAAGTGAACTAACTAAAAAGAATTTTATAGGTCCTGGTATAGATGTACCTGCTCCTGATTATGGTACCGGAGAAAGAGAAATGAGCTGGATAGTAGATACCTATTCTTCATTACGTCCAGGAGAAATTGATGCCGCAGGTTGCGTAACAGGTAAACCAGTAAGTCAGGGTGGAGTGCATGGAAGGAAAGAAGCAACTGGTCTTGGTGTTTATTTTGGTGTAAGAGAAGTTTGTTCAATGAAAAATTTAATGGACAAACTGGGTCTATCACTTGGAATTGCAGGTAAAAAAGTAGTTGTTCAGGGATTAGGAAATGTGGGATACCATTCTGCTAAGTTTTTCCGTGAGAATGGCGCTATCCTTGTATCTATTGCAGAATATGAAGGTGCAATCTATAAAGCTGATGGAATTAACGAAGAAGAGCTTTTCCAACACAGAAAAGCAACCGGATCAATCTTAAATTTTCCAGGTGCTACTAACCTTGCAAAAAGTAGTGACGCATTAGAATTAGATTGTGATATATTAATACCTGCAGCATTAGAAAACGTAATAAATGGAGATAATGCGCCTAATGTAAAGGCGAAAATAATTGCAGAAGCTGCAAATGGACCATTAACTCCAGAGGCTGATGAAATATTTACTAAGAAAGGGGTATTAGTTGTACCTGACATGTATTTAAATGCTGGTGGAGTTACTGTAAGTTATTTTGAATGGTTAAAGAATCTTAGTCACGTTAGATATGGTAGAATGGAAAAACGTTTCACTGAAAACGTACATTCTAAGATAGTTTCTCAAATGGAAACTTTAACAGGTAAAACAATCAGTGATTCTGATCGTCAATCTATAGCTCATGGTGCTGATGAAGTTGATTTAGTTCATTCTGGACTGGAAGAAACAATGATTGATGCTACCAGAGAAATTGTTGAAATATGGGACAGCAATCCTGCAATTCCTGACATGAGAACTGCTGCATATGTTAGTGCTATCAATAAAGTAGCAAGAACGTATAATGAGTTAGGTATCTTCCCATAAGATAATCATATTTATAAAATACAAAACGCTAAACATTCAAAAATTAAATTGATTGTTTAGCGTTTTTGTTTAAGCTATTACGCTCTGTCCTTTTGATTCTTTTATTTAAGATTCCTGCAGCTTTCCAATTTCTTTTGCAGCTATCCAACTGGTTGTCCAGGCATTCTGAAAATTATACCCTCCTGTAATACCATCAATATTTAACGCCTCCCCGCAAAAAAATAGCCCTGGTATGTTTTTCGACTGCATAGTATTTACATCAATCTCTGAAAGCTCTACCCCACCACAAGTGACAAATTCGTCTTTGAAAGTAGTCTTTCCGCTTACTTTCAATGTGTATGCATGAAGATTCTGAATCAGTTTATTCTTATGTTCCGATTTTAAATCAGCCCAATTAGTATCTTCTCCAATCTTACTTTGTTGTACCAGAAAAGTCCATAATCTGTTTGGCATGTCAAAAACCTTACTGAGTATTACTTTTTTCTTACCATCACTAAAACGCTGATCTTCTAAAATATCATTAATTTCCTGCACATTACTGATACCAATCCAGTTAACCATTACATCAAATTCATATTTTTTCTCAGCAAGTAATATTGCAGCATAAGCCGATAACTTTAGCACAGCAGGCCCGCTTAAACCCCAATGAGTTATTAATATATCACCCTTTTGAACAAAGTTTGAACCTGTAATTTTAACGGCAACATTGTTCATACTGACACCCATTAAAGTAGTAATGGGATGATTGGGAATATTGAATGTAAATAATGATGGTAACGGGTCTATTACTTTTAATTGAAGGCTCTTTACCCATTCAGGTTTTTCTTTGATAAATCCTCCCGTAGCAATACATAAGTAATCTGCTTTAATACTGTATTCTTCATTACCAACCTGAAATAAAGTACAACCATTCAACTCTTCCTGTTGAATCTTGGTAACATTAGTAAAATACCTAATTTCTATACCTAACCTATTAACCTCACTCACAAAACAGTCTATAATGGTCTGGGAAGTATTTGTTGACGGAAACATTCTTCCATCACTTTCCGCCACAATTTTTATTCCCCTTTCAGCAAACCATTCCAAGGTATCTTTAGTGTTAAACCAGTGGAATGCTTTCTTCAGAAACTTTTCTCCTCTCGGATAACATTTAGACAATTCTACAATATCCTGTTGTACATTGGTAACATTACACCTACCACCTCCACTTACTTTCACTTTGGATAATACCTTAGAGCTTTTCTCGAGTATAGTAACTTTGATGTCTTTATTATTATTAGCTGCATTGATAGCACAAAAAAATCCAGCTGCTCCCCCTCCTACTACTACCAGATGTTTTTGCATGACTATTATTTATAAGCAGAACGCTGAAAGCTTAAAGCAAAACGCTAAAAACGAAAAACAAAGAATGTACTAGCATAAGCATTCAACATTAAATTTTTCTTGTTCTTAATTTTTAATTATTAATTCTTAATTTCCTTTCGGCATTACCGCCTTTGGATTTTGTTTTGGTTTATTAGCTGGATTAACTGTAGGATTTGTTTTTGGTAACTCCTTTTTAGGTTTATCTGCTTCTTTATTTTCCATAGGAGAATTACCAGCCTCCGGTAAATATTGCGATTCAGGTGCTATATCCTCTGGTTTTGCATCAGCAGGAATATTATAATCCTGAGAAGTACCATTGCCTCCCTCATTTTCAGCATCTGCTCCTAATACTGGCGATTTATCATTAATCCAATCATTTACTAT